>JAHDYJ010000077.1:0-16243 GCA_023383795.1 Burkholderiales bacterium
CTACGTCAACTTCGGGTTCTGGGACGTCGTGCGCCCGGACGAGCCGCACCCGCCCGGGCATTTCAACCGCCTCGTCGAGCGCAAGGTGCACGAGCTCGGCGGCATCAAGTCGCTCTACTCCGACTCGTACTTCACGCCCGAGGAGTTTTGGGCGACCTACGACCGTGCCGCCTACGCGGCGCTGAAGGCCAAGTACGATCCGGGGCGCGTGTTCAAGGACCTGTACGAGAAGACGGTGCTGGGACAGTGAAAGGTGAACGGTAAACGGTGAACGGTGAACGGCGGACAACCGCCGGCGGGGTGCTGGTTACCGTTCACTGTTCACCGTTCACGGTTCACCAAAAAGAAAAGCCGCCCGGAGGCGGGCGGGTTCCCGGGGGACTGGAACGAAAACGAGTCCGGCATGGCCGAGCGAGCGCATTCTTCGCGCCCGTTGCGCCGCGCACAACCCCGGCGCGGCCGAGTTCACGAATGTTTACAGGCAAGGTGCGCCGGCGCGGCGGGCGTGTGAACTGCACCGCGTTTCGGCAGCGCTCGCGCTTTACAGGCGGGCTGGGAGGCTTACGCGCGCGCCAGGCGCGGCAGGAGCGCGAGCGCGACCGCGAGCCCGATGAACATGACGAGCGACCACTCGGGAATCGACAGCCACAGGAAGCTCCAGGGGTCGAGCTGGCACGGTCCGTCGTACTGCAGGAGCGGCGGCGCCCAGCTGCCGATGTCGGTCTGGTCCAGGAACCGCTCGACCGGCGAGCCGACGCAGGACGCCAGGCGCTGCGGGTCGAGCTGCAGGTAGATGTGATAGCCGGCCGCCACCGCGCCGGCCACCGCGGTGGCGGCCCCCAGCACCGAGTAGAAGACCGTCATGCCGGGTCCGGGCCGGTGCAGCGCCGCGACGAGCGCGATCAGGCCCACGGCGATGAACCCGAGCCGCTGCACGATGCACCACGGACAGGGGTACAGCCCCTTGGCGTGCTGGAGATAGAGGGCGAAGCCGAGGATCGCGATGCACGCGAGAAAGACCAGCGTGAACAGGCGCCCGCTGCGCTCGGCGAGGATCAGTCTGTCGTCGGTCATGGTGGACCCGAATGATAAGGCCGGTGCCGCGATCGGTCCTCGCGGCCGCCGTCCGGTATAATTTGCCTTTCCGATCAACGCCGAACGCTCCCGGGCGTCGGCCAGTGGACGAACATGGAAGCCGAACGCGTCAACACCGTCGCCCATGCGCTCGCCGACCTCGCCGCACGCGAGCGCGAGCTGCGGAGGTATCTTTGACTTCGACGCCAAGCTGAAGCGGCTCGAGGAGGTCACCAAGGCGCTCGAGGACCCCGGCGTCTGGTCCGACGCCAGGCGCGCCCAGGACCTGGGCCGCGAGAAGAAGCTGCTGGAAGGCACGGTCGCCAGGCTCACCGGGCTCGACAGCCGGCTCCGCGACGCCGCGGAGCTCTTCCAGCTCGCGCGCGCGGAGAACGACGAGGCCACGCTCGCGTCGATCGAGGGCGACGTCGGCGCGATCCGCACCGCGGTCGAGGACATGGAGTTCCAGCGCATGTTCGCCGACCCGATGGACCCGAACAACTGCTTCATCGACGTCCAGGCCGGCTCGGGCGGCACCGAGGCGCAGGACTGGGCGCAGATGCTGCTGCGCATGTACACGCGCTACTGCGAGCGCCGGGGCTATCGGGTCGAGGTGCTCGAGGAATCCGAGGGCGAGGTGGCCGGCATCAAGAACGCCTCGCTGAAGGTCACCGGCGAGTACGCCTACGGCCACCTGCGCACCGAGACGGGGGTGCACCGGCTGGTGCGCAAGTCGCCGTTCGACTCGAACGCGCGCCGCCACACCTCGTTCGCGAGCGTGTTCGTGTTTCCCGAGGTCGACGAGTCGATCGAGATCGAGATCAACCCGGCCGACCTGCGCATCGACACCTACCGCGCGTCCGGCGCCGGCGGCCAGCACGTGAACCGCACCGACTCGGCGGTGCGCATCACTCACGTGCCGACCGGCATCGTCGTGCAGTGCCAGAACGACCGCTCGCAGCACCGCAACCGCGCCGAGGCGATGGCGATGCTGAAGTCGAAGCTCTACGAGGCCGAGATGCGCAAGCGCCTCGAGGCGAAGCAGGCGCTCGAGGACGCCAAGACCGACATCGGCTGGGGCCACCAGATCCGCTCGTACGTCCTCGACCAGTCGCGCATCAAGGACCTGCGCACCGGCGTCGAGTCCGGCAACACGCAGGCCGTGCTCGACGGCGAGCTCGACGCCTTCATCGCCGCCAGCCTGAAGCAGGGCGTCGGCGCGGCCGCGGCCGCGGTCAGGCGCGAGGCCGGCTGACCGCGATGAGCGAAGACGAGAACCAGATCGTCGCCGAGCGCCGCGCGAAGCTCGCGGCGCTGCGCGCCGCCGGCAATCCCTATCCGAACGACTTCACGCGCGAGCATATCGCCGCGGACCTGCAGCACGCCTACGGGGCGATGGGCAAGGAGGAACTCGAGGGGCACGCGATCCGCGTCGCGGTGGCAGGGCGCATGATGCTGAAGCGGGTGATGGGCAAGGCGAGCTTCGCCACGCTGCAGGACATGAGCGGCCGGATCCAGGTCTACGTGTCGAACGACGCCGCCGGCGCGGCCGCGCACGAGGCGTTCAAGCACTGGGACCTCGGCGATATCGTCGGCGCGCGCGGAACGCTCTTCAAGACGCGCACCGGCGAGCTCACCGTGAACGCCGCCGAGATCCGCCTGCTCGCCAAGGCGCTGCGGCCGCTGCCGGAGAAGTTCCACGGCCTCACCGACCAGGAGACGCGCTACCGCCTGCGCTACGTCGACCTCATCACGAGCGAGGAGACGCGCCGGACCTTCGCGCTGCGCAGCCGGATCATCCAGGAGATCCGGGCGTTCATGGTGGAGCGCGGCTTCCTCGAGGTCGAGACGCCGATGATGCAGCCGATCCCGGGCGGCGCGGCGGCGCGGCCGTTCGTCACCCACCACAACGCGCTCGACATGCAGCTCTACCTGCGGATCGCGCCGGAGCTCTACCTCAAGCGGCTCGTGGTCGGCGGCTTCGAGAAGGTGTTCGAGATCAACCGCAACTTCAGGAACGAGGGCATCTCGACCCGGCACAACCCCGAGTTCACGATGCTCGAGTTCTACGAGGCGTACCGCGACTACCGCTACCTGATGGACTTCACCGAGGAGATGCTGCGCACGGTGGTGCGGAACGTGCTGGGCACGCTCCAGGTCCCGTACGCCGAGAGCGTGATCGACTTCTCGCAGCCGTTCGCGCGCCTGACCGTCGTCGAGGCGATCCGCCGGCACCATCCGCACTTCTCGGCCGCGGATCTCGCGTCGCGCGATCTGCTCGCGGCCGAGATCCGCAAGACCGGCGCCGAGCCCGCGCAGAACGCCGGGACCGGCACGCTGCAGCTCCAGCTCTTCGAGCAGACCACCGAGCAGATGCTGATCCAGCCCACGTACATCGTGGACTACCCGGCCGAGGTCTCGCCGCTCGCGCGCCGCAGCGACGCCAATCCGGAGGTCACCGACCGCTTCGAGCTCTACATCGCCGGGCGCGAGATCGCCAACGGCTTCTCCGAGCTGAACGACCCGGAGGACCAGGCGGCGCGCTTCGACGAGCAGGCGCGTGCGCGCGCGGCCGGCGACGAGGAGGCCATGTACAAGGACGCCGACTACGTGCGCGCCCTGGAGTACGGCCTGCCGCCGACCGCCGGCGAGGGCATCGGCATCGACCGGCTGGTGATGCTGCTCACCGACAGTCCGAGCATCCGGGACGTGATCCTGTTCCCGCACATGCGTCCCGAAGGCTGACCGGCGGCCGGGGGCTGCGCTACCATGGCGCCACGCCGCCCGGCGCGTGCCCGGCGGCTCGAAAGGGGGAGCGATGCGAGCCTTGATCCAGCGAGCCGCCCGCGCGGCGGCGGTGGCCGTGACGACGTTCGCGCTCGGCGCGTGCGCCACCGGCGCGTTCTACTACGACGCCGCCGAGAGCAATCTCATTCGCGGCAACTATGCCGCGACCGACGCCCTGGTCGGGAGCGCGAAGGGCGTCTCCCCCGGGGGCGGTCCGCTGCTCGTCGCCACGATCGTGAACATCGACGACCTCGACAAGTCCTCCACGCTCGGCCGGCTGATCTCGGAGCACGTCGTCTCGCGGCTCGTCCAGGCGGGCTACACGGTCACCGAACTCAAGATGCGCGAGCCGGTCTACGTGCGCACCGCGGAGGGCGAGCTCATGCTCTCGCGCGCGGTGAGGGAGATCTCCGCGAAGCACGGCGCGCAGGCGGTTGCCGTCGGGACCTACACGCCCGCGACCGGGGCGACGAGCGTGGTGTTCGTCAGCCTCAAGCTGGTCCGGCCGGCGGACGCCACGATCGCCGGCGCGACCGACTATGCCCTCGCGCTGACGGGCGACGGCTACAGCCTCACGCGCAGCGCCGCGCGCTGATCGCCGGCCGGGCGCTCCGCGGCCCGGCGGATGCGAAACCGCGCGGCACATCCGCCTGCCCGCGCTCCCGCGGCGGGCGTGCGCCAGTTCACGCGCGCGATTTCCGACTGGCGCGGTTCTCGCTACGGAATCAACGGACAGCATCACGCGGGGCGTCGAAGTTGCACAGATCGAGACAGGCGCGGATCGCGAACGTGGTTCGCGCGCCCGGGAAGCGCGACGCGCGCGGGCGGCGCCCCGCTCGCGTCTCCGCTGCCCCGGCTCGGGCGGACGTCGAGCCGGTGGCGTGACCGTGGCGCTTACGACAATCGCCCGCGTCACCGGACAACGGGCGCACGCAGCCGGTGGCGCATCCGCGCTCGAGGCGGAGGTGCACCTGCGCTGCGGCGCGTCCGGCCGCGCAGTCGTGCCGATCGGCGCGCGAGGGCGCACGGCGCACGGCGGCGTGCACGAGATCGCGACGGTGGTCGATGCCGCGCTGCACGGCCTGGACGTGCGCCGCTCCGGCCACATCGACGCCAGCCTGACGCGCCTGAACACGTATTCGCCGATGCGTGTGGGCGCCGATGTGCTGGCGGCCTGCTCGATCGCCGCGCTGCGGGCCGCCGCGGAAGCCGCGGGGCAGCCGCTCTTCCGTTACCTGCGGCCCGAGGCCGCGCGCGTGCCGCGCGTGATGGCGACCACGCTCGTCGCCGCGGCGCCGGACACCGCGCTCGCGCGGCTCTCGGTCATGCCGATCGCCGCCGCCGGCGCGGAGGAGGCGCTGGATGCCTGCGCCGCGGTGCACGCGGCCGTCGCCGCGGCGTCGAGCCCGCCGCCCCGGGGCGCCGTCCCGTCGTTCGAGGACGACGAGCGCGGGCTCGACGCGCTGGCGACGGCGATCGAGCGCGCCGGGTTGGTGCCAGGCGGCGAGATCGTGATCGTCGCCGAGCTCAATGCGCTACGCGACGACGCAAGTGCCCGCGGCCCGCGCGGCGAGCTGCTCGCGGGCTGGGTCGAGCGCTATCCGATCGCCGTGCTCGAAGACCGGTTCGCGGCCGTGGATCGCGCATGCGCCGAGCCGCACGCCCGCGCCGGGTTCGGCAGCCTGCTGCGGGTGGGCTCAGCCGCGCCCGCGGCGTGCGACGCCGGCCTGCTCGGCGAGCACGGCGGACGCAAGCTCTGCGGCGCGATCATCGCCGTCCCCGAGCAGGCCGGCACCGCAAGCGATGTGCTCGCCGCGTTCGAGGCGGCGCGCCGGGCGGGCTGGGACACCGCGGTCGCGGCCGATGCGATCGGCGCGGAGGATGCGGCGACGGTGCACCTCGCGGTCGGCTGGGGCGCGGGAATCCTCAAGCTCGGATCGGTCGCCGACGGGGCGAACGCCGCGCGCTGGAACGAGCTCCTGCGCATCGATGCCGCGCTCGCGCGCGGCACGCGCCACGCGCGGCGCCGGGCCGCGGCGCATCGCGTGCATTAGCGCATCCCCGGAGCGCGCACCTCAACCGGGGCCGCGCGCCGCGGCCTGCATGGCCTCGATGCGCAGCGCATCCGCTGGGTGGTTCGAGGTGTCGCCCGCGAGGCGCCCGCCGCGCAGCCGCGAGAAGAACCCCTGCGGATCGAACGCGTAGCCGGCGGCGCGGGCGAGCCGCAGCCCGAGCCGGTCGGCCTCGAGCTCGAACGCCCGGTTCGCCGCCGAGCGCTCGGGCGTCCCGCCGTCGTGGGCCTGTGCGACCAGCGCGCGCCGGGCCCCGTGGTCCAGGATGAAATGGGCGAATTCGTGCGCCACCACCCAGGCCACGTCGTCGCGGGTGAGCCCGGCGGACCGCACCAAGGCCGCATCGAGGCGGGCGACGCCGATCCTGCTCATCGTGCCGAGTCCGCGCGGCGCCGCGGACTCGATCGCGATCGCGCGCAGGAAGACGACGTGCTTGTCGTATCCCAGGGCCGCCGCGGCCCCCCCGATCCGCTGCGATGCGTCCCTGACCATGGCGGTGATCGCGGGATCGGCGGAGAGCCGCTCCGGCGCCTGCCCCTCGGCCGGCGCGACGAGCAGGCACGCCGCGACCCCCGCCAGCGCAGCCGCGAGCGTCGGCTTCATGACGCCTCCTCCTTCTCCGGTGCTGTGCCGTCCCTCGCGGGGTCCGGTCTGCCGGAAGGAGAAGTGTAGCCCGGCGGCGCCGTCCCTGCCGGCGCGCCGGGAAAGTCGTGCGCGACGTCCTGCGGACGCCCCCTATCCCGAGGCGCCGGGCTCGGCGTCGTCGCCGGCCGCGCCGATCAGCCGGGACGCCGCGCGATCCGGCAGCGCCTCGACGTCCTTGAGCTTGCGCTCCATCTGGCGGGTGCGGGTTTCGGCATCGACGATGCTGTTCGTCACCGTCTGCAGCTGCTGGCGGGTCTTCGCGAGGACGGCGCCGAACTTCCCGAACTCCGCTTTGACCGCGCCGAGCAGCGCCCACACCTCGCTCGAGCGCTGCTCGATCGCCAGCGTGCGAAAGCCCATCTGCAGGCTGTTCAGCATCGCGAGCAGCGTGGTCGGCCCGGCGATCGTGACGCGCGCGTCGCGCTGCAGCGCCTCGACCAGCCCCGGGCGGCGCAGCACCTCGGCGTAGAGCCCCTCGGTCGGCAGGTACAGCAGCCCGAAGTCGGTCGTGTGCGGCGGCGCGATGTACTTCTCGCGCAGCGTCCGCGCCTCGTCGCGCAGCCGGTTCTCCAGCGCCTTGCCGGCGGTCTCGATCTCGCCGTGGTCGACGCGCTCCTGCGCGTCCTGCAGGCGCTGGTAGTCCTCGAGCGGGAACTTGGCGTCGATCGGCAGCCACACCGGGGCGTCGCCGTCCCCGCGCCCGGGGAAGCGGATCGCGAACTCGACGCGCTCGCGGCTGCCGGGGACGGTGGCGACGTTGCGGTCGTACTGGTCGGGCGTGAGCACCTGCTCGAGCAGGCTGCCGAGTTGCACCTCGCCCCAGGTGCCGCGCGTCTTGACGTTGGTGAGGACGCGCTTGAGGTCGCCGACGCCGACGGCGAGCGACTGCATCTCGCCGAGCCCCTTGTGGACCTGCTCGAGCCGCTCGCTCACCAGCTTGAACGACTCGCCCAGCCGCTGCTCGAGCGTCGCGTGCAGCTTCTCGTCCACCGTCTGGCGCATCTGCTCGAGCTTCTGGGTGTTGTCCTCGCGGATGCGCTCGAGCCGCGCGTCGATCGTCTCGCGCAACGCGGCGAGCTGCTGGTTCAGGCTCTCGCCGAACCGGCGCAGCGCGCTCCCCGCCTCCTCGCGCCCCTGGCGCGCGTCCTCGAGCGCCGCGCGCAGCTTCTCGTCGACGGTCGCGCGCACGCCCTCGAGCTTGACCTCGTTCGCCTGGGTGAGCGCCGCGAGCCGCTGCGCGAAGCCGTCCATCTGGCCCGTCTGCACGGTCGCCGTCTGCGTCAGCTGGTCGCGCACCGAGTGGCCGAAGCGCTCGAGCGTGTCACCGAGCTCGGCGCGGCCGGCGCGCGAGGCCTCCGCCGTCTCGAGCCGCGCGCGGCCGAGCTCGTCGCGCAGATCGCGCTCCTGCCGCTCGGCGAGCTGCGCCAGCGCCTCGAGCCGCGCCCGCAGGTCGGCCGCGGCGCGCGCCGCGCGGCCCATCGCCACGAGCACCACCAGCACTGCCGCGCCGGCGACCGCGCCCACCAGCACGGGCATCGAGATCGATTCGCCCATGGCGCGGCAGTATAGCCCGCGGGTGGCTCACTCGATGACCCCCTGCGCGGTCTAGAATCGGCATCGCACGGCGCGCCACCCCACCCGCCGGCGCCCCCGACGCGATGATCGAATCGATGACCTCCGGCCACTGGACGTCGTATCCGGTGCCGCGCATGCGGCAGGAGCGGCACTTCGGCCGCGCGATGCGCTGCTTCGCCGAGCGGCCGCCGCACCTGAACGCGATGCTGGCCGCCGCCGTCGCCGCGCACGGCGAGCACGAGGCGATCGTCACGCAGGAGCGGCGGGTGCGCCACGCGGACCTCGCCCGGCTCGCCGGGCGGGTCGCGGCCGGGCTCGCCGCGCGCGGCATCGCCGCCGGCGACCGCGTCGCGATCCTCTGCGCGAACGACCTCGAATTCGTGCTCGCCCTGCTCGGCACGCTGCGCCTCGGCGCGATCGCCGTGCCGGTCAACGTGCGCGAGCAGCGTCCCGAGCTCGCCTTCATCCTGCGCCAGTGCGGCGCGCGCGCGCTGGTGTTCGACGCCGCGCTTGCCGGGCGCCTGCCCGATGCGGCGGAGGCGCCCGCACTCCGGCTGCGGCTCGCGGTCGGCGGCGACGCGCCGCTCGCGGCGCCGTTCGGCGCGCTCCTCCGCGGCGAGGCGCCCGAGATCGCCGCCGCCGCGCCGTCCGAGGAGGACCCGGCGGTGATCCTCTACACGTCGGGGACGACGGGGCACCCGAAAGGCGCGCTGCTCACGCACCTCAACCTGATCCACACGATCATGCACTACCAGGCGTGCATGCGCCTCACCGAGCGGGACCGCTCGCTGCTCGCGGTGCCGGCGAGCCACGTCACCGGGCTCGCCGCCATCCTGCTGCCGATGCTCGCGCTCGGCGGCTGTGCCGTGCTGATGCGCGAGTTCAAGGCGGGGACCTTTCTCCATTTCGCCGGGCACGAGCGCATCACCCACACGCTGGTCGTGCCGGCGATCTACAACCTGCTGCTGCGCGATCCCGGCTTCGACGACTACGATCTCGCGGCCTGGCGCGTCGGCGGGTTCGGCGGCGCGCCGATGCCCGAGGGCACGATCCGCGCGCTCGCCGAGCGGCTGCCGACGCTCTCGCTCGTGAACGCGTACGGCGCGACCGAGACGACCTCGCCGACGACGCTGATGCCGATGGGATTGCAGGCGGCGCACCTCGACAGCATAGGTGTCGCGGTGCCCTGCGCCGAGGTGAAGGTGATGGACGAGGCCGGTCGCGAGGTTGCGCCCGGCGAACCGGGCGAGCTCTGGATCGCCGGTCCGATGGTCGTGCCGGGCTACTGGGACGATCCGGCGGCGACCGCCGCCGAGTTCGCCGGCGGCTGCTGGCGCTCCGGCGACATCGGCTCGATCGACGCCGAAGGCTTCGCGCGCG
Organism: Burkholderiales bacterium; assembly: GCA_023383795.1. Lineage (GTDB taxonomy): Bacteria > Pseudomonadota > Gammaproteobacteria > Burkholderiales > SG8-39 > JAABRB01. Next base: position 9,534 of record JAHDYJ010000077.1, read on the forward strand.
TCTTCGACCGCAAGAAGGACCTCGTGAACCGCGCCGGCTACAAGGTCTACAGCGCGGAGGTCGAGAGCGCGCTCTCGCTGCATCCGGCGGTGGTCGAGGCCGCGCTCGTCGCCCGCCCCGATCCGGTGCTCGGCGAGAAATCGCACGCGTTCGTCGTGGTGCGCGACGCGGCGTGCACCGCCGCCGCGCTGCGCGAGCACTGCGCGCGCCGGCTGGCCGACTACAAGGTGCCGGACTTCTTCACGCTGCTCGCCGACCCGCTGCCGCGCAACGCGAACGGCAAGGTCCTCAAGCGCGAGCTGCGCGACCGCGTCGCCTAGCCCGTCGGAGCGGAGCCGCGCGTGCCGTTCGCATACTACGAGCGCCTGTCGGCCGCGCGCAAGCGCATCTACCGCAGGAGCGACGAGATCCACGCCGTGCGGCTTCCGGCGCCGGCCGCGCTCGCGCCGCTCGTCGCGCGCGTCGAGCACTGGCTGCGGGCCGAGCACCGCGACGAGCTCGAGCTCGCGTGCCAGCGCCTCGCCAACGGGGTGTGCGACCAGCTCGGCGTGCGGCGCGTGCGCATCAGGCTGTTCGCGGTGCGTCCGCGCGCCGACTGGGGCGAGCTGCACGGGCTCTACGAGGCGGCCGACGGGCGTACGCCGGAGATCTCGGTCTGGATGCGCACCGCGCAGCGGCGCCGGGTGGTCGCTTTCCGCACCTTCGTGCGCACGCTCGCGCACGAGCTGTGCCACCACCTCGACTTCGAGCTCTTCAAGCTGCCCGAGACCTTCCACACCGAGGGCTTCTACAAGCGCGAGTCGAGCATGCTCAACCAGCTCGCCGGACCGCCGCCGGCGCGGCCGCCGCGGGCGGTCTGACGCCGACGCGCGGGCTCAGTCGCTCCACAGCCACGCCGCCCCGCGCACGCCGCTCGAGTCGCCGTGGCGGTTGCGCACGAGCCGGGTGTCGACCCGGTCGGAGAAGACGTACTGCGGCCAGAGCGCGGGCACGTTGTCGTACAGGCGGGCGACGTTCGACATGCCGCCGCCGAGGACGATGATGTCCGGGTCGACGACGTTGATCACGCTCGCGAGCGCGCGCGCGAGCTGATCCTCGTAGCGGCGCACGCTCGCCTCGCACGCCTCGTCGCCGGCCGCGGCCCGCTCGACGATCGCGCGCGGATCGAGCCGCTCGCCGGCGCGCGCGAAGTGCTGCATCGAGATGCCCGGACCCGACAGAAACGTCTCGATGCACCCGCGCTTGCCGCAGTAGCACGCGCGCCCCGGCCGCTCGTCGTCGCGCGCCCACGGCAGGGGGTTGTGCCCCCATTCGCCCGCGATCCGGTTCGCGCCGGCCACCACCCGGCCGCGCACCACGATGCCGCCGCCGACGCCGGTGCCGAGGATCGCCCCGAACACGACGCTCGCGCCGGTCGCGGCGCCGTCCATCGCCTCGGAGAGCGCGAAGCAGTTGGCGTCGTTGGCGACGCGGATCTTGCGGACGAGGTGCCGCTCGAGGTCCTGCCGGAAGCGGGTGCCGTTCAGCGCCTGCGAGTTCGAGTTGCGCAGCAGTCCGGTCGCGGGCGAGATCGCGCCGGGCGTGCCGATGCCGACCGTCGCGGTGCCGCCGAGCTCCAGCTCGGCGGCGCGCACCAGCCCGACGATCGCGCTCACGGTCGCCTCGTAGGAGTCCGACGGCGTCGGAATGCGCCGGCGCAGCCGCTCGCCGCCGCGCTCGTCGAGCGCGACGATCTCGATCTTCGTCCCGCCGAGATCGATGCCGATCCTTGGGGCCACGTGCCGCCAGCCTCCCCGAGGGCAACCCGCGACTCTCGCCACATTACATCTTCGGCGGCGCGCCGGCGCGGGCCGGCCGGGCGCGCGCTACTCCGCGTCGCGGGCGAGCCGCAGCCCCATGAACTGCCAGCGGTGGTACGGATAGAAGAAGTTGCGGTAGGTCGCGCGGATGTGGTCGGCCGGCGTCGCGCACGAGCCGCCCCGCAGCACGAGCTGATTCGCCATGAACTTGCCGTTGTACTCGCCCACCGCGCCGGCCGCCGGCTTGAAGCCCGGATAGCCGCCGTAGGGGCTCTGGGTCCATTCCCAGACGTCGCCGAAGAGCTGCGCCGGCCGGGTGCGAACGTCCGGCGCGGCTGCCGGGTGGAATCGCCCGCTCTCGGCGAAGTGGCCGTCGGTCGGCAGGCCGGCCGCCGCGACCTCCCATTCGGCCTCGCTCGGCAGGCGCGCGCCCGCCCAGCGGGCGTACGCATCGGCCTCGTAGTAGCTCACGTGGCACACGGGCTCGTCCGGCGTCACCGGACGCAGCCCGCCCAGCGTGAAGACCCGCCATGCGCCGTCCCGCGACCCCTCCCAGTAGGCCGGCGCGTCCCAGCCCTCCTTGCTGCGCGCGTCCCAGCCGTCCGCGAGCCAGAGCTCGGGGCGCGAGTAGCCGCCGTCGGCCAAGAAGGCGAGATACTCGGCGTTGGTCACCGGACGCGACGCGAGCTCGAACGCGCCGAGCAGCACGCGGTGCCGCGGAGTCTCGTTGTCGAAGCAGAAGTCCGCGCCCTCGTGCCCGATCTCGCGCACCCCGGCGGCGAAGCCGTGCCAGCGCAGCGCCGGCGCCGCCGGCCCGCCGTCCGGCGCACCGCAGTCGGCGCGGTACGCCGGGTTCAACGGGTTCAGCGACAGGAGATGCTTCAGGTCGGTGACAATGAGCTCCTGGTGCTGCTGCTCGTGATGCAGGCCGAGCTCGATCAGCGCGTCGACCTCCGGCGCGACGCCGCGTTCGAGCAGCCGGATCATGCGCTCGTCCACGTCGCGCCGGTACGCGCGCACCTCGTCGAGCGACGGCCGCGAGAGCATGCCGCGCTGCGGCCGCGGATGGCGCGGACCGACCGCCACGTAGTACGAATTGAAGAGCACGCGGTACTCCGGGCGCAGCGGCCGGAACCCCGCCTCCGCCTTCTCGAGCACCATCGTCTCGAAGAACCAGGTGGTGTGGCCGAGATGCCACTTGACCGGGCTCGCGTCGGGCATCGACTGCAGCGCGCAGTCCTCGGCCGAGAGCGGCGCGGCGAGCCGCTCGGTGGCGGCGCGGACGGCGCGGAATCGCGCCGGAGACACACGCGGCGCGCCCGTCGTCGCCGGCTTCGCAATGCGGCTGGATGCGGTGCTCATCGCTCCTCCTTGGTTCGGCTTCTGCGCACGGGGGCGGCGTCAGGCGCCGCGGGCCCGGGTCGCGGCGGGCACATACTACGCCACGCGCGCGCGGCGCACACCCGCGGCAGGCGCCTGCGCGGGCGCACCGGAGCGCGCCGGCGCTACTGCTGTCCCGCCACCGCGACGCGCCTCGCCTCGCGCGCGCCGCGCTCGTGCAGGAAGCGCGCGAGGACCTCGGCGGTGTGCGAGCGCCGCCGCGCCGTCGCGATCTCCTCCGGCGGCCCTTGCGCGACGATGCGGCCGCCCGCCTCGCCGCCGTCCGGTCCGAGATCGATCACCCAGTCCGCCTCGGCGACCACGTCGAGGTCGTGCTCGATCACGACCACGCTGTTGCCGGCGTCGACGAGCCGGTGCAGCACGCGGATCAGCCGCTCGACATCGGCCATGTGCAGGCCGATCGTCGGCTCGTCGAGCACGTAGAGCGTCGTGCCTCTCGCGCCGGTCGCGATCTCGACGCCGCGCTTGCGGATGCGCGCGGGCGCGGCCGGCCGGAACTTGGCGAGCTCGGTGACGAGCTTGATCCGCTGCGCCTCGCCGCCGGAGAGCGTCGGGCTCGCCTGGCCGAGCGTGAGGTACCCGAGCCCCACGTCCTGCAGCAGCGCGAGCGCGTGGTGGATCGCCGGATGCGCGGCGAAGAAGTCGACCGCCTCCTCGACGCTCATCGCGAGGACGTCGGCGATCGATCTGTCGCGGTAGCGCACCGCGAGCGTCTCGTCCGTGAACCGCGCCCCGCCGCAGACGTCGCAGCGCACCTTGACGTCGGGCAGGAAGCTCATCTCGACGGTCTTCACGCCCTGGCCCTCGCAGGCGTCGCAGCGGCCGCCGGCGACGTTGAACGAGAAGCGGCTCGGCGTGTAGCCGCGCAGGCGCGCATCGGGCGTACCCGCGAAGAGCCGCCGGATGTCGTCCCAGAAGCCGACGTAGGTCGCCGGGCACGAGCGCGGCGTCTTGCCGATCGGGGTCTGGTCGACCTCCAGCACGCGCGCCACCGCCTGCCACCCCTTCACGGCCCTGCAGCCGCGCAGCGCCATCTTCTTCCCGCGCTTCGCGCCGACCAGCGCGCGCAGGTTGTCGTGCAGCACGTCGCGCACCAGCGTGCTCTTGCCGCTGCCGGAGACGCCCGTCACGCACACCAGCCGCCCGAGCGGGATCGCGACGCGCAGGTCCTTCAGGTTGTGCAGGCGCGCGCCCGCGACCTCGAGCGACGGCGTGCCGCCGCGACCGGTCGACGTCGGCCGCCGGCCGCCGAGCACCGGATGGGCGAGCGGGTGCGCAAGCGCCCGGCCGGTCAGCGACTCGGGCGCGCGCATCACGTCGGCGAGCGTGCCCTCGGCAACCACCCGGCCGCCGCGCACGCCCGCCCCCGGGCCGAGATCGATCAGATGCTCGGCGCGCCGGATCGTCTCCTCGTCGTGCTCGACCACCACGACGGCGTTCCCCTTGCCGCGCAGCTCGGCGAGCGTGTCGAGCAGGCGCGCGTTGTCGTGCGGATGCAGGCCGATGGTCGGCTCGTCCAGGATGTAGCACACCCCGCGCAGATTCGAGCCGAGCTGCGCGGCGAGGCGGATGCGCTGTGCCTCGCCGCCCGAGAGCGTCGGCGCGCCGCGGTCGAGCGAGAGGTACGCGAGGCCGACCTGGGCGAGGAACGCGAGCCGCGCGCCGAGCTCGGCGAGGATGTCGCGCGCGATCTCGGCCTCGCGGCCGGAGAGCTTCAGCCGGCGGAAGTACTCCTGCGCCTCGCCCACCGAGAGCCGGGTGAGATCGGCGATCGTGCGGTCGCGGAAGCGCACGGCGAGCGCGGTCTCGTTCAGGCGCCGGCCCTCGCACGCCGGGCAGGGCTTCGCATCGCCCTCCCACCAATCGTTCCACCAGATCTCCTCGCCGGTCTGCTCGGCGTCGAACCCGGCGAGCTCGAGCCCGGTGCCGTAGCAGCTCGCGCACCAGCCGTGCTTCGAGTTGAACGAGAAGAGCCGTGGGTCCGGCTCCGGAAAGCTGCGGCTGCAGCGCGGGCAGGCGCGCTTGGTGGAGAACACCTGGACCGCACCCGCGGCCGTCGCCGTGCCGCGCCCGCGCCGCCTGGCGCGCGCGGCGCCCTTGGCGCCGCCGCCGCTCGCCGCCTTGCCGCGTGCCGTTCTCGCGCGCGACGCGTCGCCGGCGATCATGACCGTACCCTTGCCGTAGGCGATCGCCTCGTCGACGAGCGCGCGCAGCTCGCGCTCGCCCGCCGCCCCGACCGCGAGTGCCCCGACCGGCAGCTCGATGTCGTGCTCCTTGAAGCGCGCGAGCCGCGGCCAGCTCGCGGTCGCGACCGGCGCGCCGTCCACGCGCAGGTGCGCGTAGCCCTTGGCGGCCGCCCACTTGGCGAGATCCGTGTAGTAGCCCTTGCGCGCGACGACCAGCGGCGCGAGCACCTCGACGCGCCGGCCGCGGTAGTCGCGCAGGATCTTGGCGACGATCGACTCGGGCGTCTGCGGCTCGATCGGGATCGCGCAGTCCGGGCAGTGCTGCACGCCGAGCTTCACGAACAGCAGCCGCAGGAAGTGGTAGAGCTCGGTCACGGTCGCGACCGTGCTCTTGCGCCCGCCGCGGCTCGTGCGCTGCTCGATCGCCACCGTCGGCGGGATCCCGTGGATCGCGTCCACCTCGGGGCGCGCGGCCGGCTGCACGAACTGCCGCGCGTAGGCGTTCAGCGACTCGAGATAGCGTCGCTGGCCCTCGGCGAACAGGATGTCGAACGCCACCGTGCTCTTGCCGCTGCCGGACACGCCGGTGATGACCGTGAACCGGTCGCGCGGGATGCGCACGTCGATGTTCTTGAGGTTGTGCTCGCGGGCGTTGTGGATGCGGATCGCGCGCGAGGCGCTGCGCACCGGGTGCAGGCGCGGTGCGCTCGCCTCCGCCGCGCGCGGCGCCGCGTGCGCCGATCCGCGGGCGAGCGCGGCCTCGTAGTCGCGCAGCGCGGCGCCGGTGTGGCTCGCCGCGTGGCGCGCGACCTGCTGCGGCGTGCCGACGCAGACCACCTCGCCGCCGCCGTCGCCGCCTTCGGGCCCGAGATCGATCACCCAGTCGGCCGCCCGGACGACGTCCAGGTTGTGCTCGATCACCAGCAGCGAGTGGCCGGCCTTGAGCAGGCGGCGGAACGCCTGCAGGAGCTTCGCGACGTCGTCGAAGTGCAGCCCGGTGGTCGGCTCGTCGAACAGGAACAGCGTGCCCGCGCCGCCCGCGGCGCCCTCGGCGAGGTTTCCGGCGAGCTTCAATCGCTGCGCCTCGCCGCCGGAGAGCGTCGGCACCGGCTGGCCGAGCTGCATATAGCCGAGGCCGACCGCGGAGAGCGGCTCGAGCCGCTTCAGGACGTCGGGCTGCCCGGCGAAGAACGCCACCGCCTCGCTCACCGTCATCTCCAGCACCTCGGCGATCGACTTCGGCCGTGGGCCGCGCGGCGCCCCCCGCGGCAGCCACTGAACCTCGCGCACCTCGGCGCGGTCGCGCCGGGCGGTGGAGGGCGGG
>JAHDYJ010000077.1:16263-20914 GCA_023383795.1 Burkholderiales bacterium
TGCCGCCGCAGGTCGGGCAGCGGCCGTTGCCGGAGTTGAAGCTGAAGGTGCCGGCGGTGTAGCCGCGCTCCTTCGCCGCCGGCTCCTCGGCGAAGAGCCTGCGGATGCCGTCGAGGGCGCCGACGTAGCTCGCCGGGTTCGAGCGCGTCGTCTTGCCGATCGGCGACTGGTCGATCAGCACCGCCTTGGCGACGTTCTCGTGGCCGCGGATCGCCCGGTGCCGGCCCGGCACGTCCACCGGCCGGCCCTTGAGCTTCGCCAAGCCGCGGTACAGCACCTCTTCCACCAGCGTGGATTTCCCCGAGCCCGAGACCCCGGTGACGCAGACGAAGTGACCGAGCGGGATCCGGACGTCGATCCCGCGCAGGTTGTGCTCGGCCGCGCCCTGCACCTCGAGCCAGGCGTCCACCGCGATGCCGTCGCTCCCGGCCGTGCGCGCGCGGTCCGACACCGCCTTCTCGCCGCGCAGGTACTGCGCGGTGAGCGAGGTGCCGGTGCGCACGAGCGCGTCCGGCGGCCCGAAGAACACCACCTCGCCACCGCGCTCCCCCGGCCCCGGGCCGAGGTCGAGGATCCGGTCGGCCGCCAGCATCAGCTGCGGATCGTGCTCGACGACGATCAGCGAGTTGCCGGCGTCGCGCAGCCGCTCGAGCACGCCGACGATGCGGCGCACGTCGCGCGGATGCAGCCCGATCGACGGCTCGTCGAGCACGAACAGCGTGTTGACGAGCGAGGTGCCGAGCGCGGTGGTGAGGTTGATGCGCTGGACCTCGCCGCCGGAGAGCGTGCGCGACTGGCGGTCGAGGGTGAGATAGCCGAGGCCCACCTCGACGAGGTAGCCGAGGCGCGTGCGGATCTCGCCCACCAGCAGCTCGGTCGCCTCGTCGAGCGGCGCGGGCAGCCGCACCTCCGCGAAGAACTGGCGGCAGCGCTCGATCGGCAGCATCATCACGTCGTGCAGCGTGAGCCCCGGCAGCGCCGCGAAGGCCGCGTCCGGGATGCCGATCCCGACCGGGCGGAACCGCGCCGCGCGCGGCACCACGCGGTCCGCGCACTCGTGGGAGCCGAGCCGGTAGAGCAGGCCGTCGAGCTTGAGCCGCGCGCCGCCGCACGCATCGCAGCTGTTGTACGCGCGGTACTTCGACAGCAGGACGCGGATGTGCATCTTGTAGCTCTTGGTCTCGAGCCAGTCGAAGAACCGCTTCGCGCCGTACCAGACCTTCTTCTCCCAGGAGCCTTCGCCCTCGATCACCCAGCGGCGGTGCTCCCCGGAGAGCTCGCGCCACGGCACGTCGGTCGGCACGCGCCGCTTGGCGGCGAACTTCATCAGGTCGTCCTGGCACTCCCGGTAGCTCTGGGTCTGCCACGGCCGCACCGCGCCCTCGGCGAGCGTCTTCGATTCGTCCGGGACCACGAGCCCGTAGTCGATGCCCATCGTGCGGCCGAACCCGCGGCAGGCGTCGCACGCGCCGAGCGGCGAGTTGAACGAGAACATGCTCGGCACCGGCTCGCGGTAGTGCAGATCGCAGTCCGGGCAGTGCAAATCGGACGAGAAGCGTAGCGGCGCGCCCTCGCCTTCGGCGGGATGCACGGCTGCGCGGCCGGCGCCGACGCGGAACGCGGCCTCGAGATCCTCGGTCAGCCGGCTGCGGTTCTCGGGCGCGACGCGCACGCGGTCCTGCAGCACCTCGATCGTCGCGCCGCGGCGGGCGTGGATGCGCGTGTAGCCCTGCCGCTCGAGCAGCGCGAGGACCTCCGTCTCGTCGAAGTTCGCCGGCACCGTCACCGGGAAGGTGACGAGGGCCGGCCGCCCGGCGAGGTCCGCGCGCGCGAGCAGGTGCTCGCAGACCGACTGCGCCGTGTCGCGCGTCACGCGCCGCCCGCAGCCGCGGCAGTACAGGTCGGCGACGCGCGCGAAGAGCAGCTTCAGGTGGTCGGCGAGCTCGGTCATCGTGCCGACCGTCGAGCGCGACGTGCGCACCGGGTTCGTCTGGTCGATCGCGATCGCCGGCGGGATGCCCTCGATGCGGTCCACGCGCGGCTTGTCCATCCGGTCGAGGAACTGGCGCGCGTAGGGCGAGAACGTCTCGACGTAGCGGCGCTGGCCCTCGGCGTAGATCGTGTCGAACGCGAGCGAGGACTTGCCGGAGCCGGACACCCCGGTGACGACGACGAGCTCGTGCAGCGGGATCTCGAGGTCGAGGCCCTTCAGGTTGTTCTGGCGGGCCCCGCCGACGAGCATGAACTCCTGATCCATACGGCGCGGGGATCTGTGCGTGGTGAAGCCGGACGAAACCTGCGATTTTACTGCCTGCGTGGCGCCGTCGCCGATGCGCGATTCGGGCTTCGCGATCCGCGCCTCACGCCGGATGGTTGCGCATGTGCTCGGCCGTCCGGAAGAAGGCCTGCGCCAGCGCCTCGCGCAGCGGCCCGGCGACGCCGACGTCGGCCAGCGCGCGGCGCATGCAGTCCGTCCACTGGTCGCGCTCGGCGGCGCCGATCGCGAACGGCAGATGGCGCGCGCGCAGGAACGGATGTCCGTAGCGCTCGACGTACAGGGCGGGCCCGCCGAGCCAGCCCGAGAGGAACATGAAGAGCTTCTCGCGCGAGCCGGCGAGGCTTTCCGGGTGCAGCTTGCGGATGCCGAAGTACTCGGGCTCCGCGTCCATCAGATCGTAGAAGCGATCCACCAGACGCCGCAGCGCCGGCTCCCCGCCGAGTTGCCGGTACGGTGTCGCTGCCTGCCGCGCCTCGGTTCTCACCCCGCACTCCTCGCCCGGCTCAGACCGCCTCGCGCAGCGCGAGCGTCGGCGGGTGCCTCAGCACCGCCCGCGTTCCCATCCACGCATTCAGCGCGACGCACGCGATCCCGAGCGCCGGCCCGGCGAGCCAGATCCAGCCGTCGAACGCGTACGGGAACTGGAACACGCGCTCGGCGAGCACGTAGCCGATGCCGAACGCCGAGGCCGACGCGAGCACGCCCGCGACGAGCCCGAGCGCGAGGAACTCGGCCTGCTGGGCGCGCGCGACCTGGGCGCGGGCCGCGCCGAGCGCGCGCATCACCGCGGCCTCCTGCAGCCGCTCGTCCTGGGTCGCGAGCAGCGCGGCGTAGAGCACCAGCACGCCGGCGGCGAGCGCGAACAGGAACACGAGCTGCACCGCGTTGATCACCTGGTTCATCATCGCGAGCGCCTGCTGCATGATCGCGCTCATGTCCACCACCGTCAGGTTCGGGAAGCGCTGCACCAGCCGGTTCATCGCGTCGGCGGCGCCCTCGGGCACGAAGAAGCTCGTGATGTAGCTCGTCGGGTGGCTCTCGAGCAGCCCCGGGGTGGTGATCACGAAGAAGTTGACCCGCATGGAGTCCCAGTCGAGCTCGCGGATGTTGGTGACCGGCGCGCTGAACTCGCGCCCGGCGACCGACCAGGTCAACCGGTCGCCGAGGCCGATGTCGAGCCGCCTGGCGATGCCGGCCTCGACCGACAGCGCGCCGGCCGCGAGCGCCTGGGCGTCGAACCAGCGCCCCGACGTGACCCGGTTGTGGCCGGGCAGCGCGTCCATGAACGAGAGGTTGAACTCGCGCTCGACCAGGCGCTTGGTGCGCTCGTCCTCGTAGGCATCCGCGCTCACCGGCCGGCCGTTGATCGCGGCGAGCCGCCCGCGCACCATCGGGTAGGTGGTCGGCGCCGGCAGCCGCTCCTCGTCGAAGAAGGCCGCGAGCGGCGCGCGCTGCTCCGGCTGGATGTTCAGGATGAAGCGGTTGGGCGCATCCGGCGGGATCTTCGCCCGCCAGGCCTCGAGCAAGTCGGCGCGCGTGAAGGTGAGGAGCAGGATCGCGGTGAGGCCCAGCGCGAGCCCGATCACCTGCACGGTGTTGCCCAGGGCGCGGCGCCGCAGGCTCGCGAGCCCGTAGCGCCAGGCCGGGCCGGCGCGCGCGCCGTAGCGCGCGATGAGCAGGATCAGTGCGTAGCCCATCGCTCCGGACACCGCCGTCGCCGCGAGGAATCCGCCGATCACATAGGCTGCGAGCTTCGCGCTGCCGGCCTGCCACAGGATCAGCGCGGCGAACGCGGCGAGCCCGGCGCCGTAGGCCGCCAGCGCGCCGCGCTTCGGCGGACCGGCGTCGCGCCGGATCACCCGCAGCGCCGGCACGTCGCGCAGCTGCAGGAGCGGCGGCAGCGCGAAGCCGAGCAGGATCACGACGCCGGTGCCGAAGCCCTGCAGCGCCGGCCGCCACGAGGGCGCGGGGAGCTGGACCGCGACGAGCTTGCCCAGCCAGAGCTCGATCAGGGCCTGCACGCCGAAGCCGATCGCGCAGCCGAGCGCGCTCGCCGCGACGCCGAGCGCCGCGAACTCCCAGGCGAACAGCGACAGCAGGCGGCGCTGCGTCGCGCCGAGGCAGCGCATGACCGCGTAGCCGTCGAGATGCCGGCGCGTGTAGCGGCGCGTCGCGAGCGCGATCGCGACCGCGGCGAGGATCACCGCGAGGAGCGCGGTGAGCCCGACGAACTGCTCGCCGCGCTCGATCGACGCGCGCGCCTCCGGCCGCGCGTTCTCGAGCGTCTCGATGCGCTGGCCGCGCTCGAGGCGCGGCTTCACCCAGCGCTCGAAGCCGCCGACCGCCTCGGGCGCGCCGGCCGCGAGCAGGTAG
>JAHDYJ010000078.1:0-4338 GCA_023383795.1 Burkholderiales bacterium
CAACACCCCCTGGACCCCCAACTTCCAAGAGAGATAACCGAACACGGTTGCTCCTTGGGAAAGAGGGGATACGGGAGTTCCTCAGCCCTCGAGGAGCTCGATGACTTCCTCGATCTCGCGGCGGACCTTGGCGAAATCGATGCCGTTCCCGCCGCCGATCGTGACGGTGTCAGTTGCGGCGACCGCCGCGCCCGCGCCGTTCTCTTCCTTGGCGCGGTGCTTCTCGCGCGCCTGCTCATCGAGGCGGTTGCGCGCGCCGCTGATGGTGAAGCCCTGCTCGTAGAGGAGCTCGCGGATGCGCCGGATCAGCAGGACTTCGTGGTGCTGGTAGTAGCGCCGGTTGCCGCGGCGCTTCACCGGCTTCAGCTGGGTGAACTCCTGCTCCCAGTAGCGCAGCACGTGCGGCTTGACGCCGCAGAGCTCGCTCACTTCGCCGATGGTGAAGTAGCGCTTCGCCGGGATCGGCGGCAGGCTAACCTTGCTGTTCCTGCCCGCTTCCACCGTGGGCCTCTTCGACCAGGGCCTTGAGCTTCTGGCTCGCGTGGAAGGTGACCACGCGCCGCGCCGTGATGGGGATCTCTTCGCCGGTCTTGGGGTTGCGGCCGGGACGCTGGGGCTTGTCCCGCAGCTGGAAGTTGCCGAAGCCGGACAGCTTGACGCTCTCGCCGCTTTCCAGGGCGATGCGGATCTCCTCGAAGAACGCCTCGACCATGTCCTTGGCCTCGCGCTTGTTGAGCCCGACCTTCTCGAAAAGCATGTCGGCGAGCTCCGCCTTCGTGAGCGTCATCTTCTCTCCCCTAGGACCGCAATTTCCCGCCGAACCGGCTGACCAGGATCCCGGTCAGGTGGGCCATTGCGGCTTCGACCTCGGAGTCGGTGAGTGTCCTGGCAGTATCTTGCATAACTACCCGGAAAGCAAGGCTTTTTCGGCCCTTTTCCACACCCGGACCGCGGTAAAGATCGAACAATTTCACGTCCCGGACGACGCCGGGCTTGCCTTCGGCCAGGGCTTCCAACATGGCCTGGGCGGCGACCTCCTCGCCGACCACGACCGCGAGGTCCCGGACCACCGCCGGGAAGCGGGAGACCTGCGCGTAGCGCGGCAGCGGCACCTCGAGGAGGGGATCGAGGTCGAGCTCGAACACGACCGCGGGCGCGGTGAGCTCGTACTTCTGCACCCATTTCGGGTGCAGCTCGCCGAGCCAGCCGAGCGGCCGGCCGTCGAGCTCGATGCGCGCCGAGCGCCCCGGATGCAGCGCCGGGTGCGGCGCGGGCACGAAGCGCGCGCGCAGCGGGGCGACGAGCGCCTCGACGTCGCCCTTCACGTCGTAGAAGTCAACCGGTCGCGGCTTCTCGCCCCACTGCTCCGCGCGCGCGGCGCCGAAGGCGAGGCCGGCGATGCGCCGCGGCTGGTCGTAGCCCGCGACCGCGGTCGCGGGATGGGCCTCGTCGGGCGGCGCATCGGTGCGCAGGAACGCGCGCCCCGACTCGAACACGCGGACGCGGTCGACCTGGCGCGCGAGGTTATGGCGCAGCACGCCGACCAGGCCGCCGATCAGGCTCGAGCGCATCACGCTCATCTGCGCGGCGATCGGGTTCTCGACCGCGATCGGCGCCGCGTTGCCGGCGAAGTCGGCTTCCCACGCGGCATCGACGAAGCTGTAGGCGATGACCTCGAAGTACTCGCGGTCGCAGAGCGCGTGCTTCAGCTGCCAGAGCGAGCGGCGCTCCTCGGGCTGCGGCAGCATCGCCACGCGCGCGCTCGGCGCTCGCGTCGGGATGTTGTCGTAGCCGTGCACGCGCGCCACCTCCTCGACCAGGTCCTCCTCGATCTCGAGGTCGAAGCGGTGCGTGGGCGGATGGACCGTGAATCCGTCCGGCCCGCGCTCGAACGCGAGCTTGAGCTGCCCGAGGACGCGCGCGATGTCCTCGTCGCCGAGGCGCACGCCGAGGATCTTGGCGGCGCGGCCGGTCCGCAGCGGCACCGGCCTGCGCGCCGGCATCCTGGCGCCGTCGCGCGTCTCGCTGATCGGGCCGGCCTTCCCGCCGCACAGCGCGACGATCAGCTCGGTGCCGCGCTCCATGGCGCGCACCGTGACGCCGGGATCCACGCCGCGCTCGAAGCGGTAGGACGCGTCGCTCGTCATGTTGAGGCGGCGCGGGCGCCCGGCGATCGCCCGCGGATCGAAGAACGCCGCCTCGAGGAAGACGTCGGTCGTGTCGAGCGAGATCTCGCTCTCGAGCCCGCCCATGATGCCGGCGAGCGCGAGCGCCTTCCGCTCGTCGGCGATCATCAGGATATCGGGCTCGAGCGCGTGCTCCTTCCCGTTGATCAGCACGAGCTTCTCGCCGCGCTCCGCCCACCGCACCACGATCGCGCCGTCGATCCTCGCGTCGTCGAACGCGTGCAGCGGCTGGCCGAGCTCGAGCATCACGTAGTTGGTCACGTCGACGATCGCGCTGATCGAGCGCAGGCCCGCGCGTTCGAGGCGCTCGACCATCCACGCCGGCGTCGGCGCCCTGGCGTTCACCCCGCGGATGATGCGGCCGCAGTAGCGCGGGCAGCCCTCCGCGGCGGGCAGGCGGATCTCGCGGACGTCGTCGATCGAGTGCGCGACCGGCGCTAGCGGCGGCTCGCCGAGCTCCGCTCCGGTGAGGATCGAGACCTCGCGCGCGATGCCGAGCAGCGACAGGCAGTCGCCGCGGTTCGGCGTGAGCTTCAGCGTGAAGAGCGCGTCGTCGAGGCGCGCGTACTTGCGGTAGTCCTCGCCGACCGGCGCGTCGTCGGGGAGCGCGAGGATGCCCGAATGGTCCTCCGAGAGCCCGAGCTCGCGCGCCGAGCAGAGCATGCCCTCCGACTCGACGCCGCGCACCTTCGCGGCCTTGATCTTCAGGTCGCCGGGCAGCTCGGCGCCGACCAGGGCGCACGGCGCCTTCATGCCGGCCTTGACGTTCGGCGCGCCGCACACGATCGAGCGCGGCGCCTCCTCGCCCGCGTCGACGCGGCAGAGCGTGAGCTTGTCGGCGTTCGGGTGTCTTGCGACCTCGAGCACCTTCGCCACCACCACCTTCGAGAAGGGCGGCGCGACCGGCTCGAGCGCGTCGACCTCGATGCCGGCCATCGTGAGCGTGGTCGCGAGCTGGCGCGTCGAGAGCCTCGGGTCGACCAGCGTGCGCAGCCAGGATTCGGGGAATTTCATACGAACTGCTGCAGGAAGCGCAGGTCGCCCTCGTAGAACAGGCGCAGGTCGTCGATCCCGTAGCGGAGCATCGTCATGCGGTCCGGGCCCATGCCGAACGCGAAGCCGATGTAGCGCTCGGGGTCGATGCCGCAGTGCCGGAGCACGTTCGGATGCACCTCGCCGCTGCCGGCGACCTCGAGCCAGCCGGTCTGGCCGCACACGCGGCAGCCGGTGCCGTGGCAGAAGACGCAGGTCATGTCGACTTCGGCCGAGGGCTCGGTGAACGGGAAGAACGACGGCCGGAAGCGCGTGCGCACGCTGTCGTCCTCGTAGAAGTTCCGCAGGAAGTCGGTGAGGACGCCCTTGAGATCGGCGAAGCTCACGTCCTCGCCGACCCACAGCCCCTCGACCTGGTGGAACATCGGCGAGTGGGTCGCGTCGGAGTCGACGCGATAGACGCGCCCGGGCGCGATGATCCGGATCTCGGGCATCGTCGGCAGGTGCCGGTGGCGCGCGACGTGCGCCTGCATGTAGCGGATCTGGATCGGCGAGGTGTGCGTGCGCAGCAGCACCTGGCCGGGCTTCGCGCCGGCGACGTAGAACGTGTCGTGCATCGACCGCGCCGGGTGGTCCTCGGGCGTGTTGAGCGCGGTGAAGTTGTGGAAGTCGGTCTCGATCTCGGGCCCGTCGGCGACGTCGAAGCCGGCCGAGCGGAACAGCCGCTCGATGCGCTCGAGCGTGCGCGAGGCCGGATGCAGGCCGCCGCGCGCGAGCCCGCGGCCGGGCAGCGTGACGTCGAGCGCTTCCTCGGCGAGCCGCGCCTCGAGCTTCGCGCCGGCGAGCGCCTGGCGGCGCGCGGCGAGCGCGGCCTCGATGCGGTCCTTCGCGGCGTTGATCCGCGCGCCCAGCTCACGACGCTCTTCCGGCGCGAGCTTGCCGAGCGTCTTCAGCCGCTCGGTGAGCGCGCCCTGTCTTCCGAGGTAGCGCGCCTTGACCTGCTCCAGCTCGGCAGGGTCGGCGACCGCATCGAAGGCGGCGGTGGCTTCGGCGACGATCTTGTCGAGGTCTTGCACGGCGAAGGCAAGGATTGGTGAGAGTCGGTCCCCTCCTTTTCAAGGAGGGGTGCCGCCGAAGGCGGCGGGGTGGTTGCCGCGGC
>JAHDYJ010000078.1:4348-15516 GCA_023383795.1 Burkholderiales bacterium
GTGAGTGTGGGCCCCCCCTTTTCCTCGGGGGGGGCCCCCGTCGGGGGGGGGGGGGGTGCCCGCGGCTGCTTTCACGCCACCGCCCCGCCCCGGCCGCTTCGCGGCCACCCCTCCCCGGTGAGGAGGGGACAGGCGAATGCGGGCTCAGTGCAGCCTGGCCTTGGCCTGCTCGGCGATCTTGGTGAACGCCGCCAGGTCGTTCACCGCGAGGTCCGCAAGCACCTTGCGATCGACCTCGATCTCGGCCTTCTTGAGCCCGTTCATGAGCGTGCTGTAGGAGAGGCCCATGCTGCGCGCGGCGGCGTTGATGCGCGCGATCCACAGCGCTCGGAACTCGCGCTTGCGGGCCCGGCGGTCGCGGTAGGCGTACTGGCCGGCCTTCATCACCGCCTGCTTGGCGACCCGGAAGACGTTCTTCCGCCGGCCGCGGAAGCCCTTGGCCTGGGCGAGAACCTTCTTGTGCCTGGCGCGCGCGACGACGCCGCGTTTCACTCGTGGCATTGCGTTTCTCCCCTTCTGCTTACTTGGCGGCGTACGGCAGCATCGCGCGCACGTGGCCGACGTCGGTCTTGTGCGCAAGCGCCGCGCCGCGCAGCGCGCGCTTGCGCTTGGTCGGCTTCTTCGTGAGGATGTGGCTCTTGTACGCGTGACTGCGCTTCACCTTGCCGGTGGCGGTGAAGCGAAAGCGCTTGGCAGCGCTCTTCTTCGTCTTCAGCTTGGGCATGACGGCTCCTTTCTAGCCTGGCGCCGGGTGGCCGCATGCGCGGCGCTTCCAGACCTCGGACACCACTTGTTATGGACGGATGCGCGGCGCGCGCCGTCCGCAGGGTGGCTACCGCTCCTGCGAAGTCGCCGCGGCGGGCTTCTTCTCGGCGGCGGCAGCCGGCTTCTCTTTCGAACCTTCGTTCGCTTCCTTCTCCTTCGCGGCGGGCGCCTTGGCCCCCGCCTTGGCCGCCTTCTCCTTCGGCTTCTTCGCCGCGCCGGCCTTCTTCGGCCCGAGCACCATCACCATCTGGCGTCCCTCGAGCTTGGGCCACTGCTCCACCGTGCCGTAGGGCTCGAGGTCGTCGCGCACCCGCTCGAGCAGGCGCACGCCGAACTCCTGGTGCGCCATCTCGCGGCCGCGGAAGCGCAGCGTGACCTTCGTCTTGTCGCCTTCCTCGAGGAACCGGATCAGGTTGCGCAGCTTGATCTGGTAGTCGCCCTCGTCGGTCCGCGGCCGGAACTTCACCTCCTTGACCTGGATCTGCTTCTGCTTGAGCTTCGCCTCGTGCGCCTTCTTCTGCTCACGGTACTTGAACTTCCCGTAGTCCATCAGCTTGCACACGGGCGGCGTCGCGAGCGGCGCGATCTCGACCAGATCGACCTCCTTCTCCTCGGCCATCCGCAGCGCATCGCGCACCGGCACGATCCCGAGCTGCTCGCCGTCGTCGCCTACGAGGCGGACCTCGGCGACGGTGATCTCTCCGTTGATCCGATGCGCGCGCTCGCGCTCCGGTTGCGGCAGCGGCCGACCTCTTGGATAAGCGATGGCGTTCTCTCCGTCAGTTCGAAAATAGTCAGGCCGTGCCGCCCGGGACGCCCTCACGCTTGAGGCGCTCGACGAAGGCCTCGAGTTCCATCTGCCCGAGGTCCTCGCCGCCGCGGGTGCGCACGGCCACCTTCCGCGCCGCCTTCTCGCGGTCGCCGACGACCAGCTGGTAAGGCAGCTTCTGCAAGCTATGTTCCCGGATCTTATAAGAAATTTTCTCGTTCCGCAAATCCGCCTCGACCCGGAATCCGCGCGCCGCAAGGTGAGCGGCGACTTCGCCCGCATAGTCCGCCTGGTGCTCGGAAATGTTCGCCACGACCGCCTGGACCGGGGCGAGCCACGCCGGCAGCGCCCCGGCGTAGTGCTCGATCAGGATGCCGATGAAGCGCTCCATCGAGCCGACGATCGCCCGGTGCAGCATGACCGGGACCTTGCGGGCGTTGTCCTCGGCGACGTACTCGGCGCCGAGCCGGCCGGGCATCACGAAGTCGACCTGCATGGTGCCGAGCTGCCAGGAACGCCCGATCGAGTCCTTGAGGTGGTATTCGATCTTGGGACCGTAGAACGCCCCCTCCCCCGGGAGCTCCTCCCACTCGACGCCCGAGGCGCCGAGCGCCGCGCGCAGCGCCCGCTCGGCCTGGTCCCAGGTCGCGTCGTCGCCGAGGCGCTTCTCGGGCCGCAGCGCAAGCTTGACCGCGACGTCGGCGAAGCCGAAGTCGGCGTAGACCTCGAGCGCGAGCTTGTGGAAAGCCACGACCTCGGGCTCGATCTGCTCCGGGGTGCAGAAGATGTGGCCGTCGTCCTGGGTGAAGGCGCGGATCCGCATGATCCCGTGCAGCGCGCCGGAGGGCTCGTTGCGGTGGCAGGCGCCGAACTCGCCGTAGCGGAGCGGCAGGTCGCGGTAGCTCCGCAGGCCCGCGTTGTAGATCTGCACGTGGCCGGGACAGTTCATCGGCTTCACCGCGTACTCGCGATGCTCCGAGGCGGTGAAGAACATGTTCTCGCGGTAGTTGTCCCAGTGGCCGGAGCGCTTCCACAGGCTCACGTCGAGGATCTGCGGCCCGCGCACCTCCTGGTAGCCGTTGTCGCGGTACACGCCACGCATGTACTGCTCGACCGCCTGCCACAGCGCCCAGCCCTTCGGGTGCCAGAACACCATGCCCGGCGCCTCGTCCTGCACGTGGAAGAGGTCGAGCGCCCGCCCGAGCTTGCGATGGTCGCGCTTCTCGGCCTCCTCGAGCATGTGAAGGTAGGCGTCCTGGTCCTCCTTCTTCGCCCAGGCGGTGCCGTAGATGCGCTGGAGCATCTCGTTCTTCGAGTCGCCGCGCCAGTAGGCGCCGGCGACCTTCATCAGCTTGAACACCTTGAGCCTGCCGGTCGAGGGCACGTGCGGCCCGCGGCAGAGATCGATGAAGTCGCCCTCGCGGTAGAGCGAGATCGGCTCGCCGGCCGGGATCGCGGCGATGATCTCCGCCTTGTAGTGCTCGCCGATCGACCTGAAGAACTCGACCGCCTGGTCCCGCTCCCATTCCTCGCGCGCGACCGGGATGTCGCGCTTCGCGAGCTCGGCCATCTTCCGTTCGATCTTCTCGAGATCCTCCGGGGTGAAGGGGCGCTTGTACGAGAAGTCGTAGTAGAAGCCGTTCTCGATCACCGGGCCGATGGTGACCTGCGCGTCGGGGAAGAGCTCCTTCACCGCGTAGGCGAGCAGATGCGCGGTCGAGTGCCGGATCAGGTCGAGCCCGTCCTTGTCGCGGTCGGTGACGATCGCGACCTCGGCGTCGGACCCGATGCGGTGGGAGGTATCGACGAGCTTGCCGTTCACGCGCCCGGCGAGCGCCGCGCGCGCGAGGCCGGCGCCGATCGACTGCGCGACCTCGGCGACGGTGACCGGCCCGTCGAAGGATTTCCTCGAGCCGTCAGGGAGAGTGACGTTGACCATTCCAGTTTCCTCGGCAGAAAAAAAGTGCGGTCGAGCCGCACCTTTTTCGAGCGAACGCGACTCGGCCCCGGATCAGTGCCCGAACGTGCGCGTTCGCATCATCTGCCTGTCGCTCCTGGTCTGGCCGGTCGGGGCGGGGAGCCGCGATTGGACGCGACCGCCGCCGCGACGGTCAAGGCGGCTAGCGCCCCGCTTTGAAAACAAGGCGTTAGTGTACACGATCGCCCGCGCGGCCGCACGCAGGCGGTGGTCGCGGACGCCGGCAGGTGCCGAGCGGGACGAACATTGATAGCCTATGAACCCAGCAGTGGGGAGGCGAGGCCGCGACGCCCGCGGAGAATGCGTCGCCGGCCCGCGGACCGGATCCAGGCGGTCCGCTCCCCTCGCGTTGTGCGTAACCCGCCGACAACTCGAACACGAGGTGCGCGATGACGTCCTGCACGGCCAAGCCCTTGGTCCGCCCGGGCGGCGGGCGGCGCGCGCTCGCGCTCGGCGGCGCGCTGCTGCTCTCGTGCGCCGCCTGCACGCCCGACGCCGACCGCGTCGCGTATCCGGGCGCGAACCGCACGCCCTCCTCGCAACCCGGCTGGCAGAAGTTCCAGACCGCGCCAGATCCGCACGCGCCCGCGGACGAGGCGCACGGCGGCTTCACGGCGAGGGGAACGCCGTTGATCCCGCGCGACGGGAAATCGTTTCCCGCGGAGTCGCGCAACCTGTTCTTCCCGGTGGACCAGGTGGCCACACGGGACGGGAAGCTCGCGCCCCTCGACTATACCGACGGCGGCGAGGTGACCCCGAACGGCCGGGACGCCATCCGCGGCCAGAACACCTGGATGCTGTGGACCGGCGGCAACGAAGCGTTCTTCGACTGGCTGCACGGCAACAACTACGGGCTCGTGGATTTCCTGATCCTGCTCGACTCGCGCAAGCGCGGCACCCGCTTCACGGACGCCGGCCTGATCAACCGGCCGGGCATGAGATCGCAGACCGACGCGAAGGTGCTCGGCCTCTACCTCGACGTCGCCGACGGCGATCGGATCATGCTGCAGCCGCCCGCAGGTCACGGCGATACCGGCCGCCGCTACGCTCCGGACTGCGCGTCGCGGCTGCCGGTCAAGGCGGCAGCGCCGCGGGACGGCGAAGACCGCCGACGCCTCGAGAAGGCGGTCGACGCCCTGTGCAAGCTGCCCACCGACGGCGTCGATCCGGCGGTGTACGGCTATCCGAGCGGGGTCGTGGGCCTGCGCCTGATGCCCAACCCCAACTTCTTCGCCGGGACGAAGGCGGCGGCGCGCGCCCGCAAGCTCTGGGAAGAGCGGGTCGAGCAGTCGAAGGACGACGCCTACTACGGCGACCCGGCGCTGCGCGCCGATCCGAGGCTGGTGCGGCCGTTTCGCGTGGGCATGTCCTGCGCCTTCTGCCACATCGCCCCGCATCCCCTGAACCCGCCGCGCGACAAGGAGGCGCCGGAGTGGGAGAACCTGTCGAGCACGATCGGCAACCAGTACTGGCGGCCGGAGAAGATCATGTCCAATCTGCTCGCCGACGACAACTTCATCCATCACTTCCTCGCCAGCCAGCGCCCCGGGACGCTCGACACCTCGCTCGTCAGCCCGGACCACATCAACAACGCGAACACGATCAACCCCCTCTTCGACCTGCCGGCGCGGCTCGCGCGGGCGGCGCGGAACGCGACCGAGCTGCAAGGCCCCGCGAACCTGCTCTCCCCCAGCCTCGAGGAGCACGGCGCCCAGGTCGACCGGCGCCACACGCCGCGATATCTGCTGGACGGCGCCGACAGCATCGGCACCTTCGGCGCGCTCTCGCGCGTGTACCTCAATATCGGCCTGTTCGGCAGCGAATGGGTGCGGCTGCAGAACCTGATCATCGGGTTCAAGGCGCAGCGGCCCTTCTCGGTGGCGACGCTGCAGGCGAGATCGGGGTACTGGCGCGAGACCGAGCGCCGCGCCCCGTACCTCGCCGCGTTCTTCACCTACCGCAACGAGACGACCGGGCAGACCGTCACCGCGCCGATGAAGCTCGCGCACACCCCGCAGGGGCGCGCGCGGCTCGACGCGGAGCGGGACCTGGCCGCCGGCGGACGCGACGTCTTCCTGCGCCACTGCGCGATCTGCCACTCGAGCAAGCAGCCGGACGGCTTCGAGCTCAGGTTCTCGCGCAACTGGACGCAGGAGACGAGCGAGGGCGCCAAGCTCGTGCTGCCGTACGACTTCGGCGACTGGGAGCTCTTCACGCGGAGCGCCGCGTACGCGGGGTACGTCGAGCTCCTGCTCGACGAGGTGCGCCGGGCCGGGCCGCAGGCTTTCTTCGAGGACAACTACCTGTCGACCGACGTCCGCATGCCGGTCACGCTCGTCGGCACCAATTCCGGCCGCGCGATGGCCACCAACGCCATGCGCGGCCAGGTCTGGGACAACTTCTCGTCGGAGACCTACAAGCGCCTGCCGTCGGTCGGCGCGGTGCGCTTCTACAACCCCTACTCCGGTGCGCCGGTGGACGAATGGGGCAACAACGACGCCTACGACGCACCCGCGGGGGGGCCGGGCTACTACCGGCCGCCGCCCTTGATCGGGCTCTGGGCCACCGCGCCGTACCTGCACAACAACACGCTCGGGCGCTTCGCCCCGGATCCTTCGGTCGAGGCGCGCCTGGCCGCGTTCGACGACGGCATGGACAAGCTCCTGTGGCGGCACAAGCGCACCGACGGCCTCGACCGCAGGCACTTCGCGGAGCGCGACCCGGGCCTCATCCATCGCACGACGCGGGAGTCGTGGATCGCGTTCCCCGCCGCCTCGATCCGTCCGCTGCTCGAGGGCGTCCTCGGATCGAGGTCCCTCTCGATCGCGTGGTGGGCGGGCATCGCGCTCGTGGTGACGCTCGGCCTGCTCGCGCTGGGCGGCAGGCCGCGTCACGCCGGCCTGGTGCTCGTCGTCCTCGCCGCCCTCCTCGGCATCGCGCTCGTGGTGGGCCGGCTCGCCCGGCTGTCCGTGTGGCTCTGGGCGCTTCCGGCGCTCGCACTGGCAGGCGCCGTCTGGTTCTGGCTCGAGCGCGGACGGCGCCGCGCGGCCAGGGTCGTGCTCGGATCGCTCTGCATTCTGAGTCTCGCCGGCGTGCTCGCCGCGGGCATGTTCGTCGACGGCCGTCTGACGGACCTTCGCGTCGGGCCGATCCCGCGGGGCACCCCCGTCAACCTGATCATGAACGTCAATCCCGACGCACCGCCGAACGCGATCGTCGACGCGCTCGCCGGCCTCGCGCGCGGCGTGCTGCGCGCGGGCAGGACCGGACTGACCGAGCGCGAAAGGCTCGCGGCGTTCGAGGCGGAGGCGGCAGCGCCGCTGCTCCGGGCGAGCAAGTGTCCCGACTTCGTGCTCGATCGCGGCCACTGGTTCGCCGAGGGGCTCTCCGACGACGAGAAGCGGCGCCTGAAGGCGTTTCTGCTCACGCTCTGAGCACACTCCGCGAGGGAGGGGACGATGACCAAGGACCACGGCGCGGCCCGGCAGGCGCTCCTGGC
This sequence comes from Burkholderiales bacterium, assembly GCA_023383795.1. GTDB lineage: Bacteria > Pseudomonadota > Gammaproteobacteria > Burkholderiales > SG8-39 > JAABRB01. Next base: position 11,360 of record JAHDYJ010000078.1, read on the forward strand.
GCTCGCAGCGGACCCCGAGAAGACGCCGTTCGACTACATCGTCGTCGGCTCCGGCGCGGGCGGCGGTCCGCTCGCGGCGCGGCTAGCGCTCGGCGGCCGGCGCGTGCTGGTGCTCGAGGCGGGGTGCGACCCGGCGGCGCCGGAGGCTCGCCGCGGCGACCCGGTCGACCCGGCCGCGTTCGACAAGACGCAGTGGCGGGAGGTCTACGCCGTGCCCGCCTATCACGCGGCGTCGACCGAGGATGCGCGCATCAGCTGGGAATTCTCGGTGCGCCACTTCGCGGACGACGACGCGCAGCGCGCCGACTCCAAGTACCGCGCCGACAAGGATCCGTCGCGCCGCGGCGGCGGCAAGGGCGGCATCTTCTATCCCCGCGCCGCCGCCCTCGGCGGATGCACCGCGCACTACGCGATGATCGTGGTGCGGCCGAACGACGCCGACTGGAACGAGATCGCAGATGCGACCGGCGACGACGGCTGGCGCGCGGGCGCCATGCAGGGCTACTTCGGGCGCCTGGAGCGCTGTCTCTACCAGGAGGTGTACCGCAGCTTCCTCCAGAAGCACTTCGGCATCCTGTTCGACGCGCTGCTGCGGCTCGTGACGCTCATCAATCCGAGACGCGTGCTCGATCCGGCCGGCCACGGCTTCAGCGGATGGCAGGCCACGAGCTTCGTCAGCCCCTCGCTGATCCTGCGCATCGCGAGCGGCGACGACACCTTCCGGCGCCTGCTCCTGAAGGTAATCCGCGCGGCGATCGCCAAGGGCCAGATCGCCTCGCTGCTGCGGCGTGCATTGCTGTGGCTGCAGCTGCCGCACTTCTTCGACCCGAACCGGGTCGGCGTGGCGCGCAGCACGCTCCCGCTCGTCTTCATCCCGACGGGGACCGACGGCATGTCGCGGACCGGGGTGCGCGAGTGGCTGCTGCACACCGCGAAGGCGCATCCGGACCGGCTGGTGATCGAGACCGGCGCGCACGTCACGCGCATCCTCTTCCGGCAGGACCCCGCCGAGGCGGCGCCGCGAGCGCACGGCGTCGAGGTGGCCGAGGGGCTCTTCCTCTACTCGGCCAGCCCGGCCGCATCCGGCGCCCCCGACGCGGCGCCGCGCCGCAAGTACTTCGCGCGCCGGGAGATCGTCGTCTGCGGCGGCGCGTTCAACACGCCGCAGCTCCTGATGCTGAGCGGCATCGGCAGCGCGGAGCACCTCGCGCGGCTGGGCATCGCGGGGCCGCGCGACGCGGACGGCAAAGCGATTTGCGGCATCGTCGATCTTCCCGGCGTCGGCGGCAACCTGCAGGACCGCTACGAGTTGAGCGTGATCTCCGAGGTCGAGGCGGACTTCGCCTCGCTCGCGGGTGCGTCGTTCCTCCCCGAGGATCCGCGGGATCCGCTGCGACGCGAGTGGCTCGAGCGCGGCAGCGGGCTGTACGCGACCAACGGCGGCGCCCTTGCGTTGTTCGTGCAGTCGCGGTCGGCGGCCGGCCGCGAGGACCCGGATCTCTTCGTCTTCGGCTTCCCGGCCGCATTCCGCGGCTACTACTGGGGCTACTCGAAGGAGCTGCTGCGCGCGTCGCAAGGCGGCGCCGAGGAGCAGCGCAACCTGTGGAGCTGGGTGATCCTCAAGGCCTACACCAGCAACCGCGGCGGCACCGTGCGCCTGCGGTCGAGCTCGCCCTTCGAGCAGCCCGAGATCAACTTCCGCTCGTTCGACGAGGGACCGGCGGGGCACGAGGAAGACATGAGCGCCCTGCTGGACGGGATCGCGCACGTCCGGTCGCTGAATGCGCGGACCGGCGAGGTCGTGCGGCGCGAGATCCAGCCCGGCGACCGCCTGGCCGACGGCAGCGCCGGGCTTCGCGACTGGATCCGCCGGGAGGCGTGGGGCCATCACGCATGCGGCACCTGCCGGATCGGGTCGGCCGCGTGGCAGGCCGACGTCGGCCGGTTGCGCGGCGAGAGCCGCACGGCGGTCCTCGACAGCAAGTTCCGCGTGCACGGCGTGCGCGGCCTGCGCGTCGTCGACGCGTCGGCGTTTCCGCGCATCCCGGGCTACTTCATCGCCGCGGCGACGATGATGCTCGGCGAGAAGGCCGCCGACACGCTGCTCGCCGCGTCCCCGCACTACCCGGAGGCGCTCGAGGACGCCGAGGCGCGCGCGGTGGAGGCGCGCCGGACCGCGGCCAGGTGCCTCACGGCCCGCGCGCCCGCGGGCGCGCACGACGAGCGCAAGCGCCTGCCGGCCGACACCGTCGGTCTCGCGCTCTCCGGCGGCGGCATTCGCAGCGCGACGTTCGCGCTCGGCGTGCTGCAGGCGCTGGCGGCGAAGGACCGGCTGCGGGACATCGACGTGCTGTCGACCGTTTCCGGCGGCGGCTTCATCGGCAGCTTCCTCGGCAGGCTTTACTGCGCGCTCGAGCCGAAGCCGGATCTGGAGGACAAGGCAGGTTACGTCCAGGCGCGGCTCGCCGACGCGCGGTCGCCGGAGATCTCGTGGATCCGCAGGCATGCGGACTACGTCGCGCCGCACGGCAGCGCGGACTGGCGCATCAACCTCGGAATTTTCTGGCGCAACCTGCTCGCGGTGTACCTCTGCCTCGCCGCGCTGATGCTCGCGGCCTTCGGGACGCTGCGCTGGGCGGCGGACGCGCGATGGGAGCAGCTTGCGGTGGAGGCGACGGCCTGGGAGCAGCGTCAAAGCGACGCGCCGCGGACGGCGCAGGCGGCCGCGGGCGACCGCGCGGTCGAGGCGCCGGCCGCGCCGCCGCGCCCCGCGACGGCGATCGAGCGGCTGGCGAGCCTGCTTCCCGCGAGCCCGTGGTGGTGGATTCCGCTCGCCGTCCTCGGGCTCGCCGTCCTGCCCGGTTCGCTCGGTTTCTGGTTGACGCCCATCGGCGGCGCGACCGGGCCGTATCCCCTCTTCCCGCTGCTTGCCTGGCTCACGCTGCTCGCGGGCGCGGTGGCGGCGTTCGCGCTGCGGGCCGCGTGGCCGTGGGCGGCGCTCGCCGTCGCGCTGCTCCTCCTCGCCTGGGTCTGGCAGGAGCTCGTTCGATGGGGCGTGCCGGCGGACCTGTCGCCGCAGGCGCGAAGCGCGGTCGTGCGCAACCGCATCACCCGCTACGTCGGCGGCGCGCTCGTCGTGTTCTTGATCGCCGCGGGCCTCGTCATCCTCGACGGTCTCGCCTGGCGCGTCGCGCGCTCCGAGCTGATGCCGACGGTCGCCATGACCGTGGCGGGCCTCGCCGTGCTGATGCCCGTCTTCCGGCAGGTGCTCGACTGGCTCGTCTCGCGCGGCGAGCGCGCGCCGCGCCCGCGCTGGCAGGGGCTCGGGCGGAACGCGGCGGCGGCGCTGGTCGCGTTTCCGCTCGCCGTCTTCCTGCTCTTCGGCATCGATGTGCTCGCGCACGCCGCGTTCGACGCGGACCCCTGGCTCGGACGCTTCGCGGTCGTCCTGGCGGCTGCGTTCTCGCTGATGGTCGGCCGGGCGTTCGGCGTTCTGAACGGCTCCTCCCTGCAGTTCGCCTACGCCGAGCGGGTCGCGCGGACGTTCCTCGGCGCGACGAACCCGGACCGGACCCACCCGACGCGGCACGACGCGCCCGCGGAGGTGCAGTTCGCGCATCCCGCGGACGACGTCGCCTTCGACGATTACCACCCCGAGCGCTCGGGCGGGCCGCTGCATCTCGTCAACGTGTGCGTCAACGAGACGATCGACGCGGCCTCCGGCCGCGAGCTGCGCGAGGACAAGGGCCTGCCGATGTGCGTCGGTCCGCTCGGCGTCAGCGTCGGCAGACGCTTCCACGCGCTGTGGGAGCGCGGCGCGGCCGCGCGAAGCCACTTCTGCCGCGAGCGCCGCCGCGCGCGCCGAGCCGGCGACGTGCTTCGTCCGCTGCCCGTCGCGCCCGATCCGAACGGGTTCCACGTGTTCGGCAGCAAGGATGGGAAGCCGGCGCCGGTCGAACCGCTGCGGCTCAGCCAATGGGTCGCGATCTCGGCGGCGGCCTACACGACGGGGCTCGGCCGCGGCTCCAGCTTCCCGCTCGCGCTGCTGCACGGCCTGCTGAACGTGCGGCTGGGTTACTGGTGGGACTCGGGCATCTACGCCGGCAACCGCCCGGGCCGCTACCCGCCGGGAATCGTCCGGCGCGTCTGGGCGCTGC
>JAHDYJ010000078.1:15526-20824 GCA_023383795.1 Burkholderiales bacterium
GCACCAGCTCCTCCCCGAGCAGACCAAGCCCCACCCCGAGTGGCGCAGCCGGTTCGCCGGACCGTCCGACCGGCTGTGGGACCTGACCGACGGCGGCCACTTCGAGGTGACGGGCCTGTACGAGCTCGTACGGCGCCGGCTGCCGCTGATGATCGCCGTGGACGCCGGGGAGGATCCGGGCTACCTGTTCCAGGACTTGGCGCTCCTCGCGCGACAGGTCCGTATGGATTTCGGCGCCGAGCTGCACTGGATCGATCCCGGGCCGCACCGGAAGGCAGGGAAGTCCGGGTGGGAGGCGTTCGACGACGGGGTGCCTTCGTTCGTGCAGCGCTGGTTCGACCCCGACGCGATCGGCGCCCGCGACGGGATCTCGCGCACCGGAGATCATGCCGCGGCCCTGGCGCGGGTCACCTACGACGATGCGCCCGGGCGGGAGAGCTGGCTCCTGCTCGTGAAGGCGAGCGCGGCGGGGGAGCTGCCGCTCGACGTCCAGGCCTACGCGGCCGAAAATGACAGGTTCCCGAACGAGTCGACCTTCGACCAGTTCTTCAGCAACGCCCAGTGGGAGAGCTACCGGCGTCTGGGCGAGACGCTGGGCGCGCGGATCTTCAGCGGTCGCAAGCGCCCGTGACCCGCGTCGCGGCTCACGCGTAGCCGACGCTGCGGCGGTCGAGCGACACCGCCTTGATCATGGCGAACACCGGCTTGCCGGGCGCGAGCCCGAGCCGGCCGGCCGAGTGGCGCGTGATCCTCGCGATCACCGGCGCGCCGCCGACATCGAGGCGCACGTCGAGGCTCGAGCCGTCGGCCGCGCCGAGCTCCGCCACGGTGCCCGGCAAGACGTTCAGGATGCTGATGCCCTCGGGCCGGGCGAGCGCGAGCGAGACGTCGCGCGCGCGGATCCGCACGCGCACCGTCTCGCCGGTCAGCGCGTCGACGTCCGGGACGTACAGCACGCCGCCCGCGAACTCGAGCCGCGCGAGGCCGCTCTCCAGGTCCTGCCCCGCGACGCGCGCCTCGATGACCGCCCCGCCCTCGTGGCGCCCGAGATAGGGCCGCAGCGCCACGCTCGCCGCCATCTCCTGCACCGGCCCCGCCGCGCGCACCTTGCCGTCGGAGACGAGCACGACCTGGTCGGCGAGGCGCACCACTTCGTCGAGCGAGTGGCTCACGTAGACGATCGGCACCCGGACGTCGTCGCGCAGCCGCTCGATGTAGTAGAGGATTTCCGCCTTGCGCGGCGCGTCGAGCGAGGCGAGCGGCTCGTCGAGGAGCAGCACGGCGGGATGGGCGAGCAGCGCGCGCCCGATGGCGACCCGCTGCTTCTCGCCGCCCGAGAGCGCCGCCGGCCGGCGATCCAGCAGCCGCCCGATCCCGAGCAGCTCGACGACGTGGTCGAGCGACGCCGCGGATGCGCCGCCGCCGTTCCGCGCGAAGAACCGCCCGTAGAGCAGGTTCCGCCGCACCGTCAGGTGCGGCAGCAGCCGGCCTTCCTGGAACACGTAGCCGACGCGCCGCAGATGCGGCCGGACGTCGATGCCGGCGGCGCTGTCGTACAGCGTGCGTCCGTCCACCGCGATGCGGCCGCTCGACGGGCGGGCGAGGCCCGCGATCAGGTTCAGCACCGTGCTCTTGCCCGCGCCGGACCGGCCGAAGAGCGCGGTGACCCGTCCCTCGCTGTGAAAGGCGACGTCGAGCGCGAAGCCGCCGAGGCTGCAGCGCGCGTCGAACTCAAGCATCGCGCCCGCCCGCGCGCACGTTCGCGCGCCGCAGGAGAAATTCCGAGACCACCAGCGCGCCGAGCGACAGCAGCACCGACAGGATGCACAATCGCAGCGCCTGCGCGTCGCCGCCCGGGACCTGCGTGAACGTGTAGATCGCCACCGGCAGGGTCTGCGTCTCGCCCGGAATGTTCGAGACGAAGGTGATGGTCGCGCCGAACTCGCCGAGGCTGCGCGCGAAGGACAGCAGCATTCCGGTGAGGATGCCGGGAAGGATCAGCGGCAGCGTCACCGTCGCGAACACCCACGCCGGCGAGGCGCCGAGCGTCGCGGCGGCGGCCTCGAGGCCGGTGTCCACCGCGTCGAGCGACTGGCGCACCGCGCGCAGCATCAGCGGGAAGCCCATCACCGCGCACGCGAGCGCGGCGCCGGTCCAGCGGAACGCGAGCGTGATGCCGAAGTAGTCATGCAGCAGCGCGCCGATCGGTCCGCGGCGGCCGAACAGCACGAGCAGGAAGTAGCCGACGACCACCGGCGGCAGCACGAGCGGCAGGTGCATGACCGCGTCGACCAGGCCCCTGCCCGGGAAGCGCAGCCGCGACAGTACCCAGGCCATCGCGACCGCGAACGGAAGGCTCGCGACGACGCTCCAGGTCGCCACCTTGAGGCTGAGGTAGAGGGCTTCCGACTCCGCGGGCGTGAGGCTCCACACGCGCTCAGTGTACGGCGAAGCCGTGCCGCTCGAAGATCGCGTCCGCGTCGGGTCCGCCCAGGAACTCGAGAAGCGGGGCCGCGCCGGCCTTCGCTTCGTTGAGCGCGGCGATCGGGTAGGCGATCGGCGGATGCGTGTCCTCCGGAAAGACGCCGGCGACCATCACCGCCGGCTCGGCGCGGGCGTCGGTCTGATACACGACGCCGAGCGGCGCTTCGCCGCGCGCCACCAGCGCGAGCGCGGCCCGCACGTCGGCGGCGCCGGCGACGCGGGGCGCGACCTGGTCCCAGACGCCGAGCTTCTCGAAAGCGGCCTTGGCGTACTTGCCCGCCGGCACCGAGCTCGGCTCGGCGAGCGCGATGCGGCCCTCCCCCAGCGCGCGGCCGATCGCGAAGCCCGGCGCGACGACCAGCGTCTGCGGCTGCGTCGCGGGCGCGACCAGCACCAGGCGGTTGCCGAGCAGGTTGCGCCGCGTGCCGGCGCGCAGCAACCCCTTGCGGTCGAGATGGTCCATCCACGCGAGATCGGCCGAGACGAAGAGGTCGGCGGGTGCGCCCGCCTCGATCTGCCTGGCGAGCGCGGAGCTCGCCGCATAGGAGATCGTGACGCGGACGCCGGTCCGCGCGGTGTAGAGCGCGGCCGCCTCGTCGAGCGCGTTTCTCAGGCTCGCCGCCGCGAACACCACCGGGACCTGGGCGGCCGCGGCACCGGCGGTCAACCAGCAGCAGGCCGCAGCCAGCAGTCCGCGCGCAACTCGCCGCACTGGCGCAGGATCACCGACGTGAAGGAACATGCGTGCGATCGATCTGCCCGCGCGGACGGCACGGGGCATCGCGCTCTGAGGGAAGCTGGTAGGCGCGATTGGACTCGAACCAACGACCCCTACCATGTCAAGGTAGTGCTCTAACCAGCTGAGCTACGCGCCTGGGAGGCTGGGATTCTAGCCGAGGCACGCAACACTCGGCAAATTCCAATGCAAGGCCCGGCCTCGGCGCGACCGGCTGCCCGCCGCCAACTGCCTGCTGCGCGCCTGCTCTCCGCGCGCTTCAGCGCGAGCGGAGCGCGAGCATCTCCGCCGCGTGCTTGCGGGTGGTCGGGGTGATCCTGGTGCCGCCGAGCATGCGGGCAAGCTCCTCGACGCGGGCATCGTCGCCGAGCACGTCCACCCGGCTCCGCACCCTGCCGTTCGCCGAAGCCTTGGCGACCGACCACTGGTGATCGGCCTGGGCGGCGACCTGCGCGAGGTGCGTCACGCACAGGACCTGGCGCTCGCGGCCGAGCGCGCCGAGCTTGCGGCCGACGATCTCGGCGACCGCCCCGCCGATGCCCGAATCCACCTCGTCGAAGATCATCGTCGGCACGGCGGCCGCCTTGCTGGTGATGACCTGGATCGCGAGGCTGATGCGCGAGAGCTCGCCGCCGGAGGCCACTTTCGCGAGCGGGCGCGGCTCCTGGCCCGGGTTCGCCGCGACCAGGAACTCGACCGACTCGTTGCCGTGCGCGCTGCCGCCCTCGAGCGGCCGCAGCACGGCCTCGAAGCGGCCGCCGGCCATCGCGAGCTCCTTCATCGCCGCGGTGACTTCCTTGCCGAGCTTCGCGGCCGCGGACCTGCGCTGCGCGGTCAGCCGGGCGGCGCGCGCGTCGTAGCGCGCGCGCGCCGCGGCTTCCTGCCGCACGAGCTCGTCGAGGTCCGCGGCGACCGCGAGCTCCGCGAGCCGCGCCTCCAGGCGCCCGGCGAGCTCGGCGAGCGCCTCCGGCTGCGTCCGGAAGCGGCGCGCGGCCGCATGCAGCGCCTCGACGCGGCGCTCGGCCTCGGCGAGGCGCTGCGGGTCGAGATCGACGCGATCGGCGTAATGCCGCAAGGCGTGCACCGCCTCGTCGAGCTGGGCCGCGGCGCTCTCGAGCAGGCCGAGCGGCTCGGCGAGCGCGGCGTCGTAGTCGACCAGCCCGCGGATGCGCGAGACCGCGGCCGAGATCGCGCCGGAGGCGGCCGCTTCGGACTCGGCGAGCGCGTCGACCGCGGCCTGCGCGCCTTCGATCAGGCTCGCGGCGTGCGCGAGCCGGCTCTGCTCGGCGCTCACCGCCTCCCATTCGCCGGGCTTCGGCGCGAGCTTCTTCAGCTCGTCGACCTGGAAGGCGACGCTCTCGCGCTCGGCCGCGCGCGCGGCGGCGTCGGTCTCGAATTCCGCGCGCGCCCTGGCGAGCCGCTGCCAGTCCTTCCAGGCCTCGGCCACTTCGCGCGCGGCGGGCGCGAGGCCGGCGTGACCGTCGAGGATCGCGCGCTGCGCGTCGGCGCGCAGCAGCGACTGATGCGCGTGCTGGCCGTGGATGTCGATCAGCAAGGCCGACACGGCGCTCACCTGCTGGACCGTGGCCGGCGTCCCGTTGATGAACGCGCGCGAGCGGCCGCTCCCGTCGAGCACGCGGCGCAGGAGCAGGCGCCCCTCGTCGCCCTCGAGCTCGGCCTCCTTCAGCCAGGTGCGCACCTCCGGCAGCGCGTCGATCGCGAACTCGGCCACCACCTCGGCGCGCTCGGCGCCGGCGCGCAGCGCGGTCGCGTCGGCGCGCTCGCCGAGCGCGAGCGCCAGCGCGTCGATCAGGATCGACTTGCCGGCGCCGGTCTCGCCGGTGAGCGCGGTGAAGCCGCGCTCGAAATCGAGCTCGAGCGCGTCGACGATCGCGAAGTCGCGGATCGAGAGATGCAGCAGCAAGTTTCAATGCTCCGGCTGGCTGTCAGCGCAGGGGGGATCTACAAGGGGGCGTAGCCCCCCTTGTTCCGATCGGGGGACATGAAAGGACAAGGGGCCGCCCCCCTCGTTCGTATGCCCGCCTTTCGCGATCGTCGACCGTTGCCGATGGACAGGA
>JAHDYJ010000079.1 GCA_023383795.1 Burkholderiales bacterium
CCTCGATGCCGTACTTGGAGCCCTCGCGGCCGATGCCCGACTCCTTCATGCCGCCGAAGGGGGCGACCTCGGTCGAGATGATGCCGGTGTTGGTGCCGATGATCCCGTACTCGAGGCCCTCGGAGACGCGCCAGACGCGGCCGAGGTCGCGCGCGTAGAAGTACGCCGCCAGCCCGAACTCGGTGTCGTTCGACATGCGGATCGCCTCCGCCTCGTCCCTGAACCGGAAGAGCGGCGCGACCGGGCCGAACGTCTCCTCGCGCGCGACCTTCATCTCCGGGGTCACGTTCGCGATGATCGTCGGCTCGAAGAAGAGGCCGCCGAGCGCGTGGCGCTTGCCGCCCAGCACGACCTTGCCGCCCTTCGCGACCGCGTCGGCGATGTGCTCCTCGACCTTCGCCACCGCGGCGGTGTCGATCAGCGGACCGGTCGTGATGCCGAGCTCCATGCCGTTGCCGACCTTGAGCTTGTCCACGCGCTGGGCGAGCTTCTCGGCGAAGGCGTCGTAGACCTTGTCCTGCACCAGGATCCGGTTCGCGCACACGCACGTCTGGCCGTTGTTGCGGTACTTCGACGCGATCGCGCCGTCGGCCGCGGCGTCGAGGTCGGCGTCGTCGAACACGATGAACGGCGCGTTGCCGCCGAGCTCCATCGAGGTCTTCTTCACGGTCTTCGCGCACTGCTCCATCAGCACCTTGCCGATCTGCGTCGATCCGGTGAAGGTGAGCTTGCGCACCAGCGGGTTGCCGGTCATCTCGCCGCCGATCTCGGTCGCCGACCCGGTCACCACGCTGAACACGCCCTTCGGCACGCCGGCGCGCTCGGCGAGCTCGGCGATCGCGAGCGCCGAGAACGGCGTCTGCGAGGCGGGCTTGAGCACCATGACGCAGCCGGTGGCGAGCGCCGGGCCGGCCTTGCGCGTGATCATCGCGTTCGGGAAGTTCCACGGCGTGATCGCGGCGCACACGCCGATCGGCTCCTTCAGCACGACGATGCGCTTGTCGGCCTGGTGGCCGGGGATGGTGTCGCCGTACACGCGCTTCGCCTCCTCGGCGAACCACTCGATGAACGAGGCGCCGTAGGCGATCTCGCCCTTCGCCTCGGCGAGCGGCTTGCCCTGCTCGGCGGTGAGGATCATGGCGAGGTCTTCCTGGTTCGCCATCATCAGGTCGAACCACTTGCGCAGGATGTTGGCGCGCTCCTTGCCGGTCTTGGCGCGCCACGCCGGCCAGGCAGCGTTCGCCGCCTCGATCGCGCGGCGCGTCTCGGCCGCACCCATGCGCGGCACGGTGCCGAGCATCTCGCCGGTCGCCGGGTTGCGGATCGACAGGGTCTTGCCGCTGTCCGCATTCACCCAGGCGCCGTCGACGTAGCATTGCTGGCGGAACAGGGTCGCGTCCTTGAGCTTGAGCGTGGTGAGCGTGGTCGGTGCGTTCATGGGACCCTCGCTGACGAATGAGGTTGAGGAAAGGTTCGCCGGACCGGACCCGCGCGGCGGACACCCGACGATCGCGCGATTCTAGCGCATCGCGCCGCCGCGCCGTGGCTTCACCGCTTGCGCACGAGCCGACAGCGCGACGCCGACAGCGGCTGGAAGGCCTCGTCCGCGGGAATGACCCGGCGCACGTGGTAGTAGTCCCACGGCACCCGCGACTCCGCCGGCTTCTTCACCTGCAGCAGGTACATGTCGTGCACCAGCCGGCCGTCGGCCCGCAGCCGCATGTTCTTGCCGAACATGTCGCTGTGGCGGTTCGCCTTCAGCCACTTCATCACCGCGTCGGCGTGGTCGGTGCCGACGGCCGCGACCGCGCGCAGGTACATGGTGACCGCAGAATAGGTGCCCGCGTGCACCATCGACGGCATGCGCTTCGTGCGCTCGAAGAAGCGCCGCGACCAGGCGCGGGTCGCGTCGTCGAGGTCCCAGTACCAGGCCTCGGTCACGTACATGCCCTGCGTCGCCTCCAGGCCGAGCTCGTGGATGTCGCTCGCGAACACGAGCAGGCCGGCCATCGACTGGTTCTTCGCGAGCCCCTGCGCGGCCGCTGCGCGGATCGCATTGATCATGTCGCCGCCGGCGTTCGCGAGGCCGATGATCTCGGCGCCGGAGGCGCGCGCCGCGCGCAGCGGCGGGCCGAAGTCCGCGGCGTTGAACCGGTGGCGCGCCGCGCCGAGCACCTTGCCGCCGGCGGCGAGCACCACGGCACCGGTCTCGAGCTCGAGCGAATGGCCGAACGGATAGTCGGCGGTGAGGAAGAACCAGGTCTTGCCGCCCTCCTTGACCACCGCCGCGCCGGTGCCGTGCGCGAGCGCGTACGTGTCGTAGGTGTGGTGGACGAAGTAGGGGCTGCAGTCCTCGTTGGTGAGCCGGGTCGAGGCCGCGCCGGTGTTGATCACGATGCGCTTGCGCTTGGCCGCGACGTGCGAGACGGCGATCGCGACCGCCGAGTTGAGCGAGTCGGTGATCATGTCGACGCCGTCGCGCTCGAGCCATTCGATCGCCCGGTTCGCGCCGACGTCGACGCGGTTCTGGTGGTCGGCGGCGGCCACCTGGACCGGCCGTCCGAGCACGCTGCCGCCGAAGTCTTCCACCGCCATGCGCGCGGCAACCACCGAGCCCTCGCCGCCGATGTCGGAGTAGATGCCCGAGAGATCGGTGAGGACGCCGATCTTGACGGCGTCGTCCGAGAGCTGCGCGCGGGACTGCGCCGCGGCGTGGCCGCCGCAGACGGCGAGCGCGGCGAGGAGGAGGGAGCCGGCCAAGTGCTTCACGAGTGCTCCTATCGCGGCGGGGTGGTTCGCGCGACGAGCGGCGCCAAACGCCATGCGTTCTTGCGACAGCTGCAGGCCCCACAGGGACCTGCGCGGCGCGCGAACCGAAGCCGCGATCGCCCGCGCGGCCGCCCGAGTCCGATCGACGCGGTCGATTATACCGGAGCGCTCGCGGGCCGCCGCCCGCAGCCGCGGCTCAGCCGCTGCGCCGCGCGCCCGGCGGCGCGACCGCGGCGGCGGCGAGGTAGGCTTCCTCGGTGCTGCGGATGTGCGCGCGCAGCGCCGCGACCGCCTCGCGCTTGCGCGTGCCGCGAATGTGGTCGACGATGGTGTGATGCGTGGCGATGCACCCGTCCACCTTCTCGTCGCGATCCGGCAGGCGTGCGCGCAGCGCCTGGATCTTGAACGCGACCAGGCCGTAGGCGGCCTGCAGGTACTGGTTGCCGCACGCATCCACGACCGCTTCGTGGAACGCCGCGTCGAAGCGCTTGACGAGGTCGCGGTCGGCCTCGGGGCCGGCACGGTCCATGTCCGCCAGGACCCGCTCGAGCGCCGCGAGCAGCGCGGGGCGGTCGCGGCTCATCGCGAGGTCGAGGGCTTCGCACTCGGCCATCGCGCGGAACGCGCAGATCTCGTGCACCTCGCCCGGCGAGAGCGTGAAGACGAACGTGCCGCGCTGCGGCTGCACGTCCACCAGCCCCTCGAGCTTCAGCCGCAGCAGCGCCTCGCGCACCGGCGTCTTGCTGATGCCGAGCTTGACGGCCAGCACGGCCTCCGAGAGCTGTTCGCCGAACGCCAGTCGCCCATCGACGATCGCCCCGCGAATCTCGGCGACGGCGAGGTCGGTGAGCGACTTCGGACGGTCCAGCTTCGCTTCGATGGCCATGAGAATCAATCCTTTGCAATCGGTCGCCGCGAGCGGCCGGCGGGATTTGCAGCCTGCAGTCTAGCACGCCGTTGCACTGATATCTAGCATCTGATATGTTAGATGGCACTTGGAAAGGCGGCCGGGACGCATGGCTGCCCGAGGAGGAGAGGCATGCCCGAGCCCGATGGGCGCGGCGCGTTCGAGCGCGTCCTGATCGCTGTCAACCGCTGGCTGATCGTCGCGATGATGGCGGCGATGGTCGCGCTCGTGTTCGCGAACGTCGTGTCGCGGTACGTCTTCGGCTACTCGATCATCTGGGCCGAGGAGCTCTCGCAGTACCTCATGGTGTCGATCGCGTTCGTCGGCGCCGGGCTCGCGCTGCGCCAGGGGCGCCACGTCGCCGTCGAGCTGCTGCAGGACGCCGCGCCGTCCGCCGTGCGCGCCGCGATCCGGATCGCGGTCGGGGCGGCGATGCTCGTGTTCATGGCCGCGGTGGCGGTGCTCGGGTTCCAGTTCGCCCGGTTCGCCTGGTCGCTCGAGACGCCGGTGATGCAGATCCCGCTCGGCATCCCGTACGCGGCGGTGCCGGTGGGCGCGGCGCTCTTCCTCGTCCATTTCGCCTTCTTCTTCCGCGACTACGTCGCGCGGCGCTACGAGGAGCCGGAGCGCCTCGAGCCGGCCGAGGACGTCTCGCTCTAGGGCCGGCTCGCGTGGGCGTCGCGCTGCTCCTCGCGTTCCTCGTCGGACTGGCGATCGGGATGCCGCTCGCGCTCGTGATGGGCGCCGCGGGCCTGATCGCGCTGCTGGTCGAGGGGAAGCTCTCGCTGCTCTCGGTGCCGCAGCGGTTCTTCAACGGCATCGACTCGTTCCCGCTGATGGCGGTGCCGTTCTTCATCCTCGCGGCCGACCTGATGACCGCGAGCGGCATCACCACCGCCCTGCTGCGGTTCGCGAATGCGCTCGTCGGCCACATCCGCGGCGGCCTCGGCCACGTCAACGTGCTATCCAGCATGTTCTTCGCCGGCATCAGCGGGTCGGCGCTCGCCGACGCCGCGGGGCCCGGCTCGGTCGAGATGCGGATCATGACCCAGGCCGGCTACGACCGCGACTACTCCGCCGCGCTGACGGCGGCGACCGCGGTGATCGGCCCGATCATCCCGCCCTCGATCATCATGGTGGTCTACGCGCTCACCGACAGCCGCGTGACGGTCGCCGGGCTCTTTCTCGCCGGCATCGTCCCCGGGGCGCTGCTCGGCCTCGCGCTCTTCGCGGCGAACCACTACCTCTGCAGCCGGTACGGCTACGGCCCGCGGCGGCGCAGCGCGACGTGGCTCGAGCGCGCGATCGCGCTGTGGCGCGCGGTTCCGGTACTCGCGATGCCGGCCATCATCCTCGGCGGGATTCTCTCGGGCGCGTTCACCGCGACCGAGGCCTCGGCGGTGGCCGTGGTGTACGCGCTTCTCGCCGGCCTCTTCTGGACCAAGACGCTGAACGCGCGGATCATTGCGAAGGTCTTCGTCCAGAGCGCGCTCGTGTCCTCGGCGGCGCTGCTCATCATCGCGATGGCATCGCTGTTCGCGTGGCTCCTGACGCTGCTGCAGATCCCGCAGGCGCTCGCGTCTGCGATCGGCTCGGTCTCGACCGACCCGACCGTGGTCATGCTGACCGTCGCGGTGTTCGTGCTCGTCTGCGGCATGTTCATCGACATCCTGCCCGCGGTCATCATCCTCGTCCCGGTGCTCGCGCCGCTCTCCGACCAGTTCGGCATCGATCCGCTGCACTTCGCGATGGCGATCGTGCTCAACCTCGCCATCGGCCTCATCACCCCCCCGGTGGGTGGCGTGCTCTTCGTGGTCGCTTCGGTCGGCCGCCTGCGGTTCGAGTCGCTCGCCCGCAGGGTCCTGCCGCTCCTCGCGGCGGAGTTCATCGTCCTGATCCTGGTGGTGCTTGTTCCGGCGCTGTCCACCACCGTGCCGCGGTGGTTCGGCTATGCACGGTAGCGCGGCGGAGCCGATGAGGCCACCGCCGTTCCGGTTCACCCAACGCCGCGCCTCCGGTCGCGGCACTGCAAAGAAGGAGGAAGCAACATGACGTTCCGAATCATCGCCACCGCACTCGCCGCCGCGCTCGCCCTGGCGGCGCCGGCCGCGCACGCGCAGAAGACGCTGAAGTACGCGCACTTCCAGCCGGCGAAAGACGACCAGCCGAAGCATCGCGCCGCGCTCGCCTTCAAGGAGCACGTCGAGAAGGCCACCAAGGGCTCGATCAAGGTCGAGATCTATCCGGCGGGCCAGTTCGGCAACGACGCCGCGACGATGGAAGGCATCAAGCTCGGCACGCTGGAGATGGCGGTCGCGCACGACGGCGCGGTCGCGCGCATCTACAAGCCCATCATGGCGCTGAACATTCCATACCTGTACGACAGCCACCAGCACGCGTGGCGGGTCTACGACTCCAAGTTCGGCGCCCAGATGTCCGAGGACATGGCGAAGCGCTCGGGGGTGCGCATGCTCGCGCTGGCCGACAACGGCGTGCGCCACTTCACGAACAGCCTGCGGCCGATCAAGTCCCCGGCTGACATGAAGGGCATGAAGATCCGCATCCAGCCGAGCCCGGTCTACCAGTCGCTCGTCGAGTCGCTCGGCGCCTCGGCCTCGGCGATTCCGTGGGCCGAGCTGCCGACCGCGCTGCAGTCGAAGGTGGTCGACGGCCAGGAGAACGGCGTCACCAACATCCTCGCCGCGAGCCTGCACCAGTACCAGAAGTACATCACGCTCGACGGCCACGTCTGGTCGGTGCACGCGTACCTGATCAACGAGCGCTTCTATCAGGGGCTGGGCGACGCCGAGCGCAAGGCCGTCGTCGACGGGACCAAGATCGCGATGGACATCCATCGCCAGATGACGAGCGAGCAGGACCTTAAGGCGAAGGAGATCCTGTCGAAGCTCGGCATGGAGGTGACCGAGATCGGCCCGGCGCAGGTCGCCGAGTTCCGCAAGCTCGCCCAGCCGCCGGTGACCGACTTCGTCGCCAAGGACGTCGGCAAGGAGTGGGTCGACCGGCTGTTCGCGGCGATCAAGGCCACCAGGCAGTAATGCCGGGCGGCGCGATCGTGGCCGTCGTCGACGGCGGCTACGACAGCTACGACACCGAGCGGCGCATCCTCGCGCCGCTCGGCGCCGAGGTGGTCCTGCGCGACTGCGCGGGAGACGCCGCGCGCGTGGCGGAGGCGTGCGCGGACGCCGCGGCCGTGCTCGTGCGCGAGTCGCCCGTCGACGGGCGCGCGATCGCGCGCATGGGCCGGTGCCGCGCGATCGTGCGCTACGGCATCGGCGTCGACAACATCGACCTCGCCGCCGCGCGCGCGCGCCGCATCTACGTCGCGAACGTGCCGGGCTACGGCGCCGAGGAGGTGAGCGACCAGGCGGTCGCGCTGCTCCTCGGCGTCGTCCGCCGCGTGGCCTCGCGCGACCGCGCGGTGCGCGCCGGCGCCTGGAACGTCTCGCGCCGCGAGAAGATGTACCGCGTCGCCGGGCGCACGCTCGGACTCGTCGGCTACGGGCGCATCGCGCGCGCCTTCGAGCGCAAGATGCGCGGTCTCGGTGTCGAGCGCGTGCTGGTTCACGATCCGAACGTTCCCGCCGCGGACGGCGTCGAGCTCGCCGGCCTCGAGACGGTCTGCCGCGAGTCGGACTACCTCTCGTTGCATGCGCCGCTCACCGCCGGCACGCGCCATCTCCTCGGGCGCCGCGAGCTCGCGCTGATGAAGCCGACCGCGCTCCTGGTGAACACCGCCCGCGGCGCGTTGGTCGACGAGGCGGCGCTGGTGGAGGCGCTGCGCGAGGGCCGCATTCTCGGCGCCGGTCTGGACGTCTATGAGCACGAGCCGCCGCGCACGGGCCATCCGCTCTTCGCGCTCGACAACGTCGTGCTCTCGGACCACACCGGCTGGTACTCGGAAGAGTCGGTGGCGGAGCTGCAGACCAAGGCGGCCGAGGAGGTGGCGCGCGTCTTCCGCGGCGAGCCGCCCCGCCACTGGCTCAATCGGTGGGACGCATGAGCGCCGCCGCGATCGCCGGCCGCCTGATCGCGCAGCGCGTCGTGCCGGTGCTGCGCCTGCCGAGCGCGGAGGAGACCGGGCAGGCCGTGGACGGCCTGGCGGACGCCGGCTTCCGGGTGTTCGAGATCACGCTCACGGTGCCCGGTGCAGTGGGCTTGATCGGCGAGCTGCGTCGCCGCTTCGGCGCCGCGGCGACGGTCGGCGCCGGCACGGTGCTCGACCTTCCGACCGCGCGCCAGTGCGTCGACGCCGGGGCGGAGTTCCTGGTCTCGCCGTGCCTCGTCGCCGGCCTCGCCGAGCTCGCGCACGAATCCTCGTGCGCGGCGCTCGTCGGCGGCTTCACGCCGACCGAGGTGCTCGCCGCGCACCGGTCCGGTGCGGACATCGTCAAGGTGTTTCCCGCCGCGAGCGGTGGTCCGGCCCATCTCGCGGCGCTGCACAGCGTCTTTCCGGACATCGCGCTGTGCCCGACCGGCGGCGTCTCGGCCGACAACCTGGCGGACTACTTCGCCGCCGGCGCCCGGCTGGTCGGCGTCGGCAACAACATCGTCGATCGCGACGCGCTGCGCACCGGCGACCGCGCACGCTTTGCCGCGCACGCGCGGCGGTTTCTGGACATGTGACGAACGGGGAACTGCAATGGAACTGAAAGACCTGGTGGAAGGATTTCTGGCGGTCGCGACCGCCTCGGTGGCCGACTCGGTCGACAAGATCTGCGCCCGGCGCGGCTACATGGATCACGCGCTCAGGCCGCGCATCAACGAGAAGCGGATCGTCGGTCCGGCGGTGACGGTGGTCGAGGGCCCCACCACCGAATTCGTGCCGCCGACGCACGCGCTCGAGCTCATCGACTCGGCCGCGCCCGGCAGCGTGATGGTGATCGCGATCGACGCCGAGCCGGACGTCGCGGTGTGGGGCGGGCTGATGACCGCCGGAGCGTACGCGCGCGGTCTGGCGGGCGCGGTGCTCGACGGCGGCGTGCGCGACATCGCCGAGATCCGCCGCGACTACGACTTCCCGGTGATCGCGCGCTCGGTCTCGCCCGGCACGACGCTCGGGCGCTTCAAGACGCTCGGCGCGGACATCCCGGTCACCTGCGGCGGCATCGAGGTCCGGCCCGGCGACATCATCGTCGGCGACGTGGACGGCGTCGTCGTGGTGCCGCGCGCACAGGCCGCCGAGGTGCTGAGGATGTCGCGCGAGATCGATCAGCGCGAGCTCGAGCAGGCGAAACTCATCGTGCAGATGAAGTCGCTGAAGGACGGGCTCGCCAAGTATGGCCGGATCTGAGGCGCCGCGTGCAGGCGCCGCGCGATTTCGCTGGAAGCTATCTCAAGATCGCGGCCGTGCTTCTTCCCGAACCGAGGTCGTACGAACAAGGGGCGCCGAGGGGGAAGGGAAGGGGCCCCCTCATGCCTTCCCGCCCCTTGTATATCCCCGAACGAACAAGGGGCCCGAGGGAAGGGTTGGGACCCTTCCCTTCCCAACCACCCCTTGTAGATCCCCACTTTCGCGACCGCATTCGCATTTTGAGATAGGTTCTAGTCTTCGGTCGTGACGATCCGGAAGCGCACATGCCCGAATTCGACATAGTCTCGCTCGGCGAGCCGATGGTGGAGTTCAACCAGACCCGCCCCGGCGAGCCGGCATACCTGCAGGGATTCGGCGGCGACACCTCGAACGCGGCGGTCGCCGCCGCGCGGCAGGGCGCCCGGGTGGCGTACGTGACGCGCCTCGGCGCCGACCCGTTCGGCGAGATGCTGCGCCGCATGTGGCGCGACGAGGGCGTCGACGCGTCCGCCGTCGCGGCCGATCCTGCGGCCCACACCGGGGTCTACTTCGTGACCCACGCGGCCGGCGGCCACGAGTTCAGCTACCTGCGCGCCGGGTCGGCTGCGAGCCGCATGCGGCCGGCGGACGTGCCGCTCGAGCTGATCCGCACGGCGCGCTACTTCCACACCTCCGGCATCAGCCAGGCGGTCTCCGCCAACGCCTGCGACGCGGTGCTGCACGCGATCGACGTTGCGCGCGAGGCCGGCGTCCAGGTGTCCTACGATCCCAACCTGCGACTCAAGCTCTGGCCGATCCAGCGCGCGCGCGCGATCACGGCCGCGACCGCGGCGCAGGCCGACTACTTCCTGCCGAGCCTGGAGGACGCGCACGCGCTGTGCGGCGCGACGACGCCCGAGGCGGTCGTGCGCTGGGCGCACGAGGTGCTCGGCGTCGCGGTCGTGTGCGTGAAGCTGGGGGCGAAGGGCGTGCTGGTGAGCGACGGCGACGAGCGCGAGCTCGTCCCGGGGTTCAAGGTCGAGACGGTCGATGCGACCGGCGCGGGCGACTGCTTCGACGGCGCCCTGCTCGCCCGCCTCGTCGCGGGCGACACGATCTGGGAGGCGGCGCGCTACGCGAACGCCGCGGCCGCGCTGGCGACGACGGGCTTCGGCGCGATCGCGCCGCTGCCGCGCCCGGACGCGGTGCGCACGCTGCTCGCGACGATGCAGGACTGATGGCAGGAAAGACCGATCCGCCGGCGAGCGGAAGCGGCGTCGCGCACGCCGCGCGGCTGCTTCGCGCGGCGGACTGGCAGGCGGCCCACCGCATCGTCCAGGACGACGAATCCGAGCTCGGCTGCTGGGCGCACGGCATCGTCCACATCCTCGAGGGCGATCTGGACAACGCCCGCTACTGGTATCGCCGCGCGCGGCGCCGCTTCCCGGGCGCCGCTGCGGCCGGCGCGGAGATCGAGGCGCTCGCGCGCGCGGCGGCGCACGCCGGCGGGCGCACGTGATCGCCCGGCGCGTCCACCGAGCGGCGAATTGAAGCGCCTCGACCAGCGGCTGCTCGACACGCTGGAGAGCGTTCTCCGGCTCGGGAAGTTCGACCGCGCGGCCGAGCTGGTGCGGCTCTCGCGGCCGATGGCGGGCATGGTGCTCGCCCGGCTGCGCCGCATGTTCGACGACGAGCTGCTCGTGCGCACCGCGAACGGCATGATCGAGCTCACCGGGCGCGCCCTGCAGCTGCCGGCGCCGGTGCGCGCGCTCCTCGAGCGGATCGGCGAGATCTTCAGCGCCTCGACCGGCTTCGAGCCGGCGTTCTGCGACGACACGTTCGCGGTCGCCGCTTCGGACTACGCGATGGCCGTCCTCGCGCCGCCGCTCGCCGCGCGCATGGGCGAGCTCGCGCCGCGCGCCTCGCTCGCTTTCGTGCCGCTGCCCGCGCGCCTGGAGCGGCGCGCGCTCGAGGCGGACGGTCTCGATCTCGCGATCGGCGCCGCGGTGCCGCGGGCGCAGCGCATCGAGTCGCAGCGGCTCCTGGACGAGCGCTTCTGCTGCGTGGTCCGCAAGCACCATCCGCGCGTTCGGCGCAAGCTCGGCGCGAAGCAGTACGCCGCCGAGGCGCACCTCGTCTACGGCGCGCGCGGGCGCGCGCCGGACGCCGCCGCGGCCGATCCGGGCAGCCGGCGGCGCGTCGGCATGCGGGTCCCGAGCTTCCTGCTGGTGCCCGAGATCGTGGCGCGCACCGATCTCGTGGCGACGCTTCCCGAGCGCTTCGCGCGCCTGCACGCCGGTCGGCTCGGGCTCGAGGTGCTGCCCGCGCCGGTGAAGCTCGGCGGATTCAGCGTCTGGCAGGCGTGGCACGTCCGGCGCGCCGGCGACGCCGCGCATCAGTGGCTGCGCGGGCTGGTCTGCGACGTGGCCGGAGAGCTGTAGGCGCCGCTCAGAACGCGCACTTCGGGTCGAACCTCGGCGCGCGCTTCTCCTTGTGCGAGGCGACCCCTTCGCGCACCTCGGGGCCGGTGAAGCCGAGCATCTCGAGCGCGAGCGAGGCGTCGAACGAGGGCCCGGCGAGGCGCAGCCAGTTGTTCAGGCTGTACTTGGTCCACCGGATCGCCGACTGCGCGCCGCTCGCCAGGCGCCGCGCGACGTCGAAGGCTCGCGGCACGACGTCGGCCTCGTCCACTGCGAGCGAGACGAGCCCGATCCGCTCGGCCTCCTCGCCGGAGATCGGTTCGCACAGCAGCAGGTAGTACTTCGCCTTCGCCATCCCGCACAGGAGCGGCCACACGATCGCGGCGTGGTCGCCGGCGGCGACGCCGAGGCGCGTATGCCCGTCGATGATGCGCGCGGTCTTGGCCGCGATCGAGACGTCGGCGAGCAGGCCGGCGACCAGGCCCGCGCCCACCGCCGGGCCGTGCATCGCCGAGACCACCGGTTTCGAGCAGTTGATCAGGTTGTAGACGAGGTCGCGCGCCTCGCGCCAGACCCTCGCCCGGGTGTGGAAGTCGGCGATCGTATCCTCGATCATCGCGAAGTCGCCGCCGCCGGAGAAGCCCTTGCCTTCGCCGCGCAGGACCGCGACGCGGACGTCGGCGTCGGCGTCGACGTCGCGCCAGATCTCGGCGAGCTCGGCGTGCGCGACCGCATCGGCGGTGGCGAGCTTGCCGGGCTCGCCCATGACGATCTCGAGCACGCCGTCGTCGTGGCGCACGGTGCGAAGGCGGGTGTAGGCGGAGTAGCGGTCCATGTCGGGGTCCTTGCTGGTGCACTCGGAAGTGCCGAGAATACGGGAATCCCGCGCCGGGCCGTGGGCCGCGGCCCATGGGCGCGCGAGGCTGGCCTCGCGCGCAGGCCGGCGCTATCCTTCGGGTGCCGCGCTCCGTCCCAGCGCCCACCAGACCGTCCCGGGAGTCCTGCATGAGCGAGCACCGCACGCAGATGGTCGCCAGCGGCGACGTCCAGATCCACATCCGCCGGTTCGGCGCGCCGGGCGCGACGCCGGTGCTGATCCTGCACGGGCTCTCGTACTTCTCCTACGACTGGATCGGCGTCGCCGCGACGCTCGCCGCCGACCGCGAGGCCGTCGCGATGGACATGCGCGGATTCGGCGACTCGAGCTGGAGCGCAAGACGCGACTACTCGCTCGCTGCGTTCGCGGCCGACACCAGGGCGGTGCTCGATCATCTGGGCTGGCGCCGCGCCGTGCTCGTCGGGCACTCGATGGGCGGGCGCAACGCGGCGTTCTTCGCCGCCGAGCATCCGCACCGCGTCGCCGGCCTGATCCTCGTCGACTACTCCCCGGAGAACGCCCCGGCCGGGTCGAAGCGCGTGACCGAGCGCGTCGCCGGCACGCCGGAGGCCTTCGCGACGGTGGACGAGGCGATGGGCTACTTCGGCGCCGACCGGGCCGACGCGCGCCAGCGCGCGCGCTACGAAGCGTATCTGCGGCCGGTCGCCGGCGGGTACGCGGTCAAGCGCGACACGCACTTCCGCGACCAGTTCCGCCGCGTGCTCGAGACCGGCGAGCGGCCGAAGCTCGGCGCGGATATGTGGGCCGTGCTCGGCCGCATCCAAGCTCCGATCCTCGTGCTGCGCGGCGGGCAGTCCGACATGTTCGCGCCCGAGACCGCGATCAGGGTCGCCGCGGCCAATCCGCGGCTGCGCCTCGCCGAAGTGGACGGCGGGCACGACCTCCCGGGGGACAACCCGGAGGGGCTCGTCCGCGAGGCGCGCACGCACCTCGCGGCGGTCGACTCGGCGCAGGCCGCCGCCGCCCCGGTCTTCAGGCTGACGCCCACGCGCGGCATCGACCACCTCGCAGTGGTGACCGACGACATGCCGGCGACGATGGACTTCTACACGCGTGTGCTCAGGATGCAGCTCGTGCACGTGCGGCGCGTGCCGTTCGAGCGCGACCGCGGCCAGCCGCCCTACGACAACCTGCGCCACTACTTCTTCAACATGGGCAACGACTCGCTGTTCGCGGTGTTCGAGTACCCCAAGGGCCTCGCGCGCCAGAACCGCGACCTGCCGGGCGGCATGCAGCACGTCGCGTTCCACGTCCCGCTCGAGGAGTTCGACGGCATGCTCGAGCACGTGCGCTCCTGCGGCGTCGACGTGATCGGCCCGGTGCCGCTTGGCGGGCGCTTCTGGTCGGCCTACTTCTACGACCCGAACGGCATCCGGCTCGAGATCGCGACGAGCAAGCTCGAGTCGCCGCTGGGCGTCGTCGAGTCGGTGGTGCAGACCGAGGAGGAGGCGCGCGCCGAGCTCGCCACGCTGTTCGACGATCCGGACACGGTCGAGCGCTGGCTCGCGCAGATGCCGCTCCGGAAGGAGCCGGCGACCGCGGCGTGAGGTGTCGCGAGAAAGGCGCCGCGGCGCGCCGATAATATAATCGGCGCCAACAACCCAGAACAAGTCGTTCACCGAGGAGGACCGCCATGCCGAACCGTCTCTTTCGCCTGTTCGTCGCGCTCGCCGTCGGCTTCGGCGCGAGCGCGAGTGCGCTCGCGCAGCAGAAGTTCGAGATCAAGGTCGCCGAGTTCGTCGGCGCCCAGCACTTCATGACGAAGTGGCTGGTGAAATGGGGCGAGGGCCTCGAGAAGGCGTCGAACGGCCGCTTCGTCGTGAAGCACTTCCCCGGCGCGCAGATGGGGCCGGTGCCGGTGCACTACGACCTCGCGCGCGACGGCCGCGCCGAGGTGTCGTGGTTCCTGCACGGCGCGACGCCCGGCCGCGTCCCCCTCACCGAGCTCATCCAGCTGCCCTACCTCGTCGGCAGCGCCGAGATCGGCACCAAGGTGCTGAACGACGCCGAGCTGCGCGCCAAGTACCTCGATCCCGAGCACCGCGGCCTGAAAGTGCTGCTGCTGCTCACCCACCAGCCCGGCCAGATCCACACCGTCACGAAGCCGGTGCGCACCGCCGACGACCTGAAGGGCCTGCGCATCCGGCCGGCCTCGTCCACCATCCGCGAGTTCGTCGCGGCGCTCGGCGGCACTCCGGTCGGCATTCCGCCGAACGAGCAGGTCGAGCAGATGCAGAAGGGCACGCTCGACGGCACGTTCATCGACTACGGCGGCGCCGGCATCGCGTTCAAGATGGGTGGCGTCCTCAAGTACACGACCGAGATGTACTCGTACGTGTCGAGCTTCGGCGTGGCGATGAACCCCGCTTTCTACAGCAAGCTCCCGGCCGATCTGAGGAAGATCGTCGACGACTCGGTCAAGGGCGTCGAGAAGGAGGTCGGCGAGGGCTGGGACGCGCTGGACGGCATCGGCAAGAAGCTGATCGTCGAGGGCGGCGCCGAGATCATCAAGCTCCCGCCCGCCGAGGACGCGCGGTTCCGCAAGATCGGCGACCAGGTCACCGAGGCGAAGCTGAAGGAGCTCGAAGGCAAGGGGCTGCCTGCGCGCAACGTCTACGCGATGATGAAGTCTCTTTCCGAGAAGCACGCGAAGACCTCGCGCAACTTCTGGAACAATTGAGCGCACGCCGGCCGGCTGCCGCCGGCGCGGCAGCCGGCACCCACCCCTTGAACCGGGTTCTCGACATCGCAGCGCGTGGCTGCGGCTACGTCGCGGGCGCGTTCGCGCTTGCGATGATGCTGTTCACCGTGGTCGACGTCGTCGCGCGCTCGTTCTTCAATCGCCCGGTCGAGGGGGTCTACGACCTGGTCGAGCTCTCGCTCGCCTGCACGATCTTCCTCGCCCTGCCGGCGGTCTTCCTGCGCGACGAGCACGTCGTCGTCGACCTCGCCGATCACATGGTCCCGCGCGCGGTGCGGTGGCTGCGCGTCGTGGCCGGGCTCGCCACCACCGCGCTGCTCGCGGTGATGGGCTGGCAGATGATCCAGCCGGCGCAGGACACCCTCGCGTTCGGCGACGTCACCGCCGATCTCGCGCTGCCGCGCATCTGGTACTGGGTGCCGGTGCTCGCCGGCGTCGGGCTCTCGCTCGCCGCCGCGTTGGCGATGCTCGTCCGCGAGCTGCGCCGGTGAGCGGGCGCTCGGCGGTGGTCCGCACGAGCGCGCAAGTCGCATGAGCGCGCAGGCGATCGGCCTCGCGGGGGTGGTGCTGCTCGTCGCGCTGGTGTTCGCGCGGATCCCCGTGGCGATCGCGCTCGCGCTGGTCGGCGCGCTCGGCTATGCGGCGATCGACGGTGCGCACACCGCGCTCACGGTGCTGGGCAAGGTGCCGTTCGAGCTCGCGCAGGCCTACTCGCTCTCGGTCCTCCCGCTGTTCATCATGATGGGCGTGGTGGCCTCCAAGGCCAACATGTCGAACGAGCTGTTCCGCGCCGCGAACGCGGTGTTCTCCGGGTTCCGCGGCGCTCTCGCCAGCGCGACGATCGGCGCCTGCGCCGCGTTCGGCTGCATCAGCGGCTCGTCGCTCGCCACCGCGGCGACGATGGCGCGCGTCGCGGTGCCGGAGATGACGCGCCACGGGTACCACCTGCCGATCGCCGCGGGCGCGGTCGCCTCGGGCGGCACGCTCGGAATCCTGATCCCGCCGTCGGTGATCCTGGTGATCTACGCGCTGATCGCCGAGGAGTCGATCGGCCGGCTGTTCGCGGCCGCGCTCGTCCCCGGAATCCTGCTCGCCGCGCTGCACGTCCTCGTGATCGTCGTCCTGGGCCGTGTCCGCCCGGACTGGCTGCCGAAGGTGCCGGCGATGCCGCTCGCCGAGCGCCTGCGCGCCGGGATCGGCATGTGGAAGCTCCTGCTGCTCTTCTTCCTCGCCGTGTTCGGCATCTACCTCGGCTGGTTCAGCCCGACCGAGGCGGCGGCAGTCGCCTCGTTCGCCGCGATCGTGATCGCGTTCGCCACGCGGGCCATCGGCGTGCGCCAGTTTCTCGACGCGCTGCTGGAGACCGTCTACACGAGCGCGATGCTGTTCTTCATCGTGATCGGCGCGTTCATCTTCTCGCGCTTCGTCGTGCTCACCCAGCTGCCGGCGGAGATCGCCGGCTGGGCGCAGGGCTCGGGGCTCGGCGTCGTGCCGATCATGATCGTGATCGTGGCGCTCTACGTCGTACTCGGGATGTTCCTCGAATCGGTCTCCATGGTGCTGATCACGGTGCCGGTGCTGCTGCCGCTGATGCACGCGCTCGGCTTCGACGCGGTGTGGTTCGGCATCTTCGTGACCGTCCTCGCCGAGGTCGGGTTGATCACGCCGCCGGTGGGGCTGAACGTGTTCGTGATCCGCTCCCAGGTTCCGGACATCTCGCTCGGCGCGGTGTTCCGCGGCGTGGTCCCGTTCCTCGCCGCCGACGCGGTCCTGGTCGCCCTGCTCGTCGGCGCGCCGGCGATCGCGCTGTGGCTGCCGGCCCGACTGGGGCTGTGAGCAATAGCCACAGAGACACGGAGCGCACGGATTGCCCGAGGAGCGCGCTTGCGCGCCTCTGGCCGTTCTCCGTGTGCTCTGTGCCTCGGTGGCTGACGTTCCTTTCGCCTTATGCCTGCGCCACCCGCGCCGGCAGGTGCCGGAAGCCGCGGAACCGGACCCGCCGGTCGCGCTCGGGCGGGCCGTCGGCCGCGATGCGCGGAAACCGGGCGAGCAGGCGGCCGATCGCGATGCGCGCCTCGAGGCGCGCGACGTTCATGCCGGCGCACGCGTGGTCGCCGTGGCCGAACGCGACGTGCCGGTTGGGGCGCCGCCCGACGTCGAGACGGTCGGGGTCGGGAAACTGGTCGGGGTCGCGGTTCGCCGCGCCGACGCCCAGCGTGATGAAGGTGCCGGCCGGGTACGAGCGGCCGCCGATCTCGATCTCCTCGGTGGCCAAACGGTTGTTGAGCTGCAGCGGCGCCTCGAAGCGCAGCAGCTCCTCGACCGCGGTCGCGATCAGGCCCGGCTCGGCCACCAGGCGCTCGAGCTCGTCGCGGTGGGCGAGGAGGGCGTGCAAGCCGTTGCCGATCAGGTTGGTCGTCGTCTCGTGCCCGGCGTTCAGCAGGAAGATGCACTGATGCAGCAGCTCGCGCTCGGTGAGCCGCTCGCCGTCGGGCTCGCCCTGGATCAGGCGCGTCAGCACGTCGACTTCGGGGTCGCCCGGCCGACGCCGGCGTTCGGCGATCAGGCGCTCGAGGTAGGCGAGGAAGTCGCGCACGGCCCGGTTGCCTTCGTCGAGCAGCGCGCGGCTCGGCGCGGGCTCGAGCGCCGAGAGGATCGCGAGCGACCAGCCCCGTAGCGGCCCGCGCTCGTCGCGCGGCACCTCGAGCAGGTTGCCGATCACCTCGACGGGGATCGCCGCGGCGAAGTCGTCGATCAGGTCGACCCGGCCCTTCGCGGCCATGCGATCGAGCAGGGCGTCGACGAGCGCCACCACGCCCGGCTCCATGCGCGCGATCGCGCGCTGGTTCAGCGCGCCCATGATCAGGCGCCGCACGCGCGTGTGCAGCGGCGGGTCGTTGAAGACCAGGCTGGTGGTGTGGTGCTCGTAGAGGGGAGAGTCGCCGAACTTCGGCCCGAACTCCTTCTTCTTGTCGGAGCTCGCGCGCGGGTCGCGATACACCGCGGTGACGTCGGCATAGCTCGTGAGGAAGATCGATCCCGCCGCGAGCTCGTGCACCGGCGCATGTCGGCGCAGCGCGGCGTAGTACGGATAGGGGTCGTCGATGAACTCCGGCGGGACTTCGGTCAGCCGGAAGGCGCGGACGAACTCGCGCTCGTCGCGCTCCGAGACGAACGGCGAGGCGCCGCCCGCCATCTAGAGCGTCCCCGGATGGGCGCCGCCGTCCGTTGCACTCGCCGCGGCACGCGGCCGCGACGCGCCCCTCTCCCGGCGCCAGCGGGGAGAGGAGCGGGGGGGTGAGGGTCGACGGCGGTGCGACACGGCGGCTACAGCGTGCCGGGATAGGCGCCGCCGTCGATCAGCAGGTTCTGCCCGGTGATGAACCCGGCCTGCGCGCTGCAGACATAGGCGCACAGGTCGCCGAACTCGCTCGGGATGCCCTGCCGGTGCGCGGGGATCGACTGCACGCGCTCGGCCTTCATCTCCTCCATCGAGATGCCGCGGCTCTTCGCCATCGCGGTCATGGTGGTCAGATTGCGGTCGGTCTCGAAGAACCCCGGCAGCAGGTTGTTGATCGTGACGTTGTGCGCGACGGTCTGGCGCGCGAGCCCGGCGACGAAGCCGGTCAGGCCGGCGCGCGCGCCGTTCGACAGGCCGAGGTGCGGGATCGGATGCTTCACCGCCCCGGACGTGATGTTCACGATGCGGCCGAACCTGCGCGCGATCATCGTGTCGACGGTCGCCTTGATCAGCTCGATCGGCGTCAGCATGTTGGCGTCGAGCGCGCGGATCCAGTCCTCGCGCGACCAGTTGCGGAAGTCGCCGGGCGGCGGCCCGCCCGCGTTGTTGACGAGGATGTCCGGGTCCGGGCAGGCGGCGTGCGCCGCGGCGCGGCCCGCCGGCGTGGTGACGTCGGCCGCGACCGCCGTCACCTCGACGCCGAACCTGCGCAGCTCCGCGGCGGTCTGCTCGAGCGCATCCTGGCCGCGCGCGAGGATCGTGACGTTCACGCCCTCGCGCGCGAGGGACATCGCGCAGGCCCGGCCGAGCCCCTTGCTCGCGGCGCAGACGAGCGCCTTCTTTCCCTTGATGCCGAGATCCACGTCCGCTCCTCCCGAATGTCGCGCGCTCAGCGCGCCGGCCTGATCGTGACCAGCAGCACGCCCCCCACCACCAGCAGGGCGCCGGCGAGCTGCAGCAGGGTCATCGTCTCGCCGAGAATGATAAACCCGAGCAGGATGGTCGCGACAGGGCCGACCGAGCCGAGGATCGCGACGACGTTCGCGCCGACGCGCTTCAGCGCCTCGGCGGTGGCGAAGACCGGGAGCACGGTGCACACGGTGGCGAGCAGCAGCACGAGCGCGTAGGCGTCCGCCGGCAGCACGACCGCCGCGAGCGGCCGCACGGCGAGGAAGTGCCCGACGCACACCGCCGTGGCGGCGGTCATGGCATAGGCGGTGAAGCGCATCGATCCGGTCCGCGTCACGACGCGGCTGCCCCAGACGAGATACACCGAGTAGGCGACCGCGCCGCCGAAGATCAACGCCGCGCCGAGCGGAACGTTGGCGTGGCCCTCGGTCCAGGCGCGCGACAGCACGAGCGCGATGCCGGCATAGGAGACCGCGAGCGCAGTCGCGACGCGCGGCGTCACCGGCGTGCCCAGGAACGCCGCGGACAGGACCACGACGACGGTCGGATACAGGAACAGCACCAGCCGGCCGAGCGCCGCGGTGACGTACTGCAGCCCCGTGAAGTCGAGCAGGCTCCCGGCGTAGTAGCCGAGCACGCCGAGCGCGCCGACCAGTGCGAGCTCGCGTCCGCGGAGCGGCGGCAGCGGGCCGCCGCGCCCGGCCCACCAGGCCGCGCCGACGAAGAACGGCAGCGCGAACGTCATCCGCAGCGCGAGGAGCGTCACCGGATCGACGCCGTGGCGGTAGACGAGCTTGACCACGATCGCTTTCAGCGAGAAGGCGAGGACGCCGAGGAGCGCGAGCGCGATGCCGGCCGCGCGGTAGCTCGGCCGCCCGGTGCGCGGCTCGGCGCCGGCTGCGGCCGCGGGAGCGCCGTCGGACACGATGTTGTGACGCCGGGCGGAGCGGCGCCGCGCGGCGCGCTAGCGACCCTTGCCGCCGAGGATCGAGCCGAGGACG
Source organism: Burkholderiales bacterium (assembly GCA_023383795.1). Lineage (GTDB taxonomy): Bacteria > Pseudomonadota > Gammaproteobacteria > Burkholderiales > SG8-39 > JAABRB01. Next base: position 20,137 of record JAHDYJ010000079.1, read on the forward strand.
CCGCGCAGGATCGCACGGCCGAGCTGCGAGCCGGCCGAGCGCGCCGCGCTCTTCGCCGCCGCCTCGAGCATGCCTTCGCGCTTGCCGCCGCGGGGGCCGGTGCTGCCGAACAGGATGTCGCTGATCGATCCGCCGGGCGCCGCCCTGCCGGGCGCGCCTTTGCCCGGCGCCCCCGCCGGCGGCGCCCCCGCCTCCTCGGCGAGCCTGGCGGCGCGCGCGGCGAGCAGCTCGTGGGCCGATTCGCGGTCGATGGTCTTCTCGTAGCGCCCGGCGACGAGCGACTTCGCGACGATCTGCTTGCGCGCCTCGGGCGTGATCGGGCCGATCTGCGAGGCAGGCGGCATGATGAACGCGCGCTCGACCACGCCGGGGCGGCCCTTCTCGTCGAGCAGCGACACGAGCGCCTCGCCCACGCCGAGCTCGGTGATCGCCTGCTCGGTGTCGAGCCTCGGGTTCTGGCGCATCGTCTGCGCGGCGGTCCTGACCGCCTTCTGGTCGCGCGGCGTGAACGCGCGCAGCGCGTGCTGCACCCGGTTGCCGAGCTG
>JAHDYJ010000080.1 GCA_023383795.1 Burkholderiales bacterium
AGGAGATGAAGCGCATGGCCGACATCTTCCGCGGCCGCATCATCGACGTGACCGAGTCGAGCTATACGATCGAGCTGACCGGGAGCGGCGACAAGCTGGACGCTTTCATCGAGGCGCTCGACCGCGCCGCGATCCTCGAGACGGTGCGCACCGGCGCCTCGGGCATCGCGCGCGGGGAGCGGGTGCTCAGAGCCTAGCGGGTGACGCGCAAGGGGTGAGGCGCGGAAGCGCGGCCCACGGGGCGCGCGGCTGCCCGTACCGGCTCCTCACTGCTCACTCCTCACTCACAGGGGGAAACCATGAAGGTCTACTACGACAAGGACGCCGACCTCTCGCTCGTGAAGGGCAGGAAGGTCGCGATCATCGGCTACGGCTCGCAGGGCCATGCGCACGCGCTCAATCTGCAGGATTCCGGGGTGAAGGTCGTCGTCGGGCTGCGCAAGGAAGGCGCCTCGTGGGACAAGGCGCGCAAGGCCGGCCTCGCGGTGAAGGAGATCGGCGCCGCGGTGAAGGGCGCCGACATCGTGATGGTCCTGCTGCCCGACGAGCATCACGCGCAGGTCTACCGCGACGAGATCGAGCCGAACATCAGGAAGGGCGGCACGCTCGCGTTCGCGCACGGCTTCAACATCCACTACTTCCAGATCCAGCCGCGCCCCGACCTCGACGTCGTGATGGTCGCGCCGAAGGCGCCCGGCCATACCGTGCGGTCGACCTACGTGCAGGGCGGCGGCGTGCCGATGCTGATCGCGGTGCACCAGTCGCCGAGCGGCAAGGGCCGCGACGTGGCGCTCTCGTACGCCGCGGCGATCGGCGGCGGGAAGGCCGGCGTCATCGAGACCACGTTCCGCGAGGAGACCGAGACCGACCTCTTTGGCGAGCAGACGGTGCTCTGCGGCGGCTGCGTCGAACTGGTGAAGGCGGGATTCGAGACGCTGGTCGAGGCCGGCTATGCGCCGGAGATGGCCTACTTCGAGTGCCTGCACGAGCTGAAGCTGATCGTCGACCTGATGTACGAGGGCGGCATCGGCACGATGAACTACTCGATCTCGAACAACGCCGAGTACGGCGAGTACGTGACCGGGCCCAAGATCATCACGCCGGAGACCAAGCAGGCAATGCGCGCCGCGCTCGACCGCATCCAGACCGGCGAGTACGCGCGCGACTTCGTGCTCGAGAACCGCGCCGGTGCGCCGACGCTGCTCGCGCGCCGACGGCTGACCGCGCAGCACCCGATCGAGACCGTCGGCGCGAAGCTGCGCGAGATGATGCCCTGGATCCGCAAGAACCGGCTGGTCGACCAGTCGAAGAACTAGTCGCGCCGGCATCCGCTCACCGCCTACCGCCTACCGCCTACCGCCTACGCGATGAGCTACCCGTATCCGATCATCGCCCGCGAGGGCTGGCCGCACGTGGCGACCGTGGCGGCCGCCGCGCTCGCGACCGGCTGGATCGCCGGCTGGTGGTGGTCGATCCCGCTGTGGCTCGCGGCGGTCTTCGTCGTGCAGTTCTTCCGCGACCCGCCGCGCGAGATCCCGGGCACCGAGCGGACCGTCGTCTCGCCCGCCGACGGCCGCATCGTCGCCGTCGAGAGGACGCAGGACCCGTACCTCAACCGCGACGCGCGCAAAGTGAGCGTGTTCATGAACGTCTTCAACGTCCACGCCAACCGCTCGCCGGTCGCGGGCGAGGTGAAGGGCTGCTGGTACTCGGCGGGATCCTTCATCAACGCGGCGCTCGACAAGGCGTCGCGCGAGAACGAGCGCAACGCGCTCTGGCTGCGCACCACCGGCGGCGCCGACGTGACGTGCGTCCAGATCGCCGGCCTGATCGCCCGGCGGATCCTGTGCTATGCGAAGGCGGGCGACCGGCTCGCGCGCGGTCAGCGGTTCGGGTTCATCCGGTTCGGCTCGCGCCTGGACGTCTATCTGCCGCTCGAGGCGACGGTGAAGGTCGAGCTCGGGCAGAAGGTGTACAGCGGCGCCACCGTCGTCGCGGAGCTGTGACGACATGGCGGAGCTGCGCCGCGGCGGCAAGGGGTTCCTGCGCGGCGCGCTGCGCCGGCGCGGCATCTACCTGCTGCCGAACCTCTTCACGACCGGGGCGCTGTTCGCCGGCTTCTACGCGATCGTGCAGGCGATGAACGCGCGCTTCGAGGCCGCCGCGATCGGCGTCTTCATCGCGATGGTGCTCGACGGGCTGGACGGGCGCGTCGCGCGCATGACCCGCACGCAGAGCGAGTTCGGGGCGGAGTACGACAGCCTCGCCGACATGGTCTCCTTCGGCGCCGCGCCGGCGCTGATCATGTACGAGTGGGCGCTGAAGGGCCTCGGACGGGTCGGCTGGATCGTCGCCTTTGTCTACTGCGCCGGCGCCGCGCTGCGCCTGGCGCGCTTCAACACCAACATCGGCGTCGTCGACAAGCGCTTCTTCCAGGGCCTGCCGAGTCCGGCCGCCGCGGCGCTGGTCGTCGGGTTCATCTGGGTCAGCGACGATTTCCAGATCGCGCGGGTGGAGACGGTGCGCTGGCTCGCGTCCGCGATCACGTTCTACGCCGGCGTCACCATGGTGACGAACGCGCCGTTCTACAGCTTCAAGGACATCAACCTGCGCCGGGCGGTGCCGTTCTGGGCGGTGCTGCTGGTCGTGCTGGCGATCGTGATGATCTCGGTGAAGCCGCCGCTGGTGCTGTTCGGGCTGTTCGTGGTCTACGGCCTGTCCGGCTACGCGGTCTGGGCATGGCGCTGGCGCCGCCGCCCGGTGCGGTGAGGTTCTTGCGCCGCCTGCCGATTGCGGCTATATTTGCCGGCATGACAAGCGCCATGATTGCGTTGTCGTCCTCGTCGTTGCCCCTCGGCAGCCGGCCTCTCGCCGGGCTGCTTCTGCTGCTGCGCCCCGCGCGCAGCTAATCCCCTATCCCCACAATTCGAGCAGTACCCGGCCGAGCGTCCCGCGAGGACGCCGGGACGAGACCATGCCGACCATGTGATCGGAGACCGCCATGACCGAACGACTCATCATCTTTGACACGACGCTGCGCGACGGCGAGCAGAGCCCGGGCGCCTCGATGACCCGCGAGGAGAAGCTGCGGATCGCGAAGCAGCTGGAGCGGCTGCGCGTCGACGTCATCGAGGCGGGATTCCCGGCGGCGTCGAACGGCGACTTCGAGGCGGTGCGGGCGATCGCGAACACGATCAAGGACTCGACCGTGGCGGGCCTCTGCCGCGCGAACGACCGCGACATCTCGCGCGGCGTCGAGGCCCTCAAGGGGGCCAAGGCGTGGCGCGTGCACACTTTCATCGCGACGAGCCCGCTGCACATGGAGAAGAAGCTGCGCATGACGCCCGAGCAGGTGCTCGAGCAGGCGCGCCTCGCGGTGCGCTTCGCGCGCAACAACTGCGAGGACGTCGAGTTCTCGCCCGAGGACGGCAGCCGCTCCGAGGTCGCTTTCCTGTGCCGCGTGCTCGAGGCCGTCATCAAGGAGGGCGCGCGCACCATCAACATCGCCGACACCGTCGGCTACGCGGTGCCGCAGCAGTTCGGCGAGTTCATCCGCACGCTGCGCGAGCGGATCCCGAACTCCGACAAGGCGGTCTGGTCGGTGCATTGCCACAACGATCTCGGCATGGCGGTCGCGAACTCGCTCGCCGGAGTGATGATCGGCGGCGCGCGGCAGGTCGAGTGCACCGTCAACGGCCTCGGCGAGCGGGCCGGGAACACCTCGCTCGAGGAGGTGGTGATGGCGGTGCGCACGCGCCGCGACTTCTTCGGGCTCGAGACGCGGATCGACACCGCGCAGATCGTCCCGGCGTCGCGCCTGGTCTCGCAGATTACCGGCTTCGTCGTGCAGCCGAACAAGGCGATCGTCGGCGCGAACGCGTTCGCGCACGCCTCGGGCATCCACCAGGACGGCGTGCTGAAGGCGCGCCAGACCTACGAGATCATGCAGGCCGAGGACGTCGGCTGGACGACCAACAAGATCGTGCTCGGCAAGCTGTCGGGGCGAAACGCGTTCCGGCAGCGCCTGAAGGAGCTCGGCATCGAACTCGAGTCCGAGGAGGCGCTGAACGCCGCGTTCCAGAAGTTCAAGGACCTCGCCGACAAGAAGGCCGAGATCTTCGACGAGGACCTGAACGCGCTGGTGTCGGACGAGGCGGTGACCGCGGCGACGGAACGGTGGCGGCTGGTGCACATGAGCCAGGCGAGCGGCATGGGCGAGCAGCCGCATGCGACCGTCGTGCTCGGCGAGGGCGGCGTCGAGCGCAAGGCGGAATCACGCGGCGACGGACCGGTCGACGCCACGTTCAAGGCGATCGAGAGCATCGCCCGCAGCGGCGCGGACCTGCTGCTCTACTCGGTGAACGCGGTGACCCAGGGCACCGAGTCGCAGGGCGAGGTGACCGTGCGCCTCGCGCGCGGCGGCCGCATCGTCAACGGGGTCGGGGCGGACACCGACATCGTGGTGGCCTCGGCGAAGGCGTACGTGAACGCGCTGAACAAGCTCGCGAGCGAGGTCGAGCGCGTCAATCCGCAGCTGCAGACCACGCCCTGAGCGGGGCCCGGGATGGTGCGACCGGTGCGCGACATCGCGCCGGACATCGTCCGGCAGCGGCTGCTGATCGAGGGATACTACGCGGCCGACCTCGACCGGGCAGCCGTGGCCGGCTTCCTGCACGGGCTCGCGGCGTCGCTCGCGCTGCGCGCCTACGCGGAGCCGGTGATCTTCTCGCCCGGCGGCGAGGGCAAGGCCGGGAACCAGGGCTACGACGCGTTCCTGCCGCTCGTCGACTCGGGCATCGCCGCCTACTTCTGGACCCGGCAGCGTTTCTTCTCGGTCGTGATCTACACCTGCAAGGCGTTCGACGAGGCCGCCGCCGTGCGCTTCGCACGGACGCATCTGCGCGTCGACGGCGAGCCCGTGACGCTGGCGTTCTAGAACCCGGGCTCCGGCTCAGCCGTCTCGCGGCGCGCTCAGCCGGGCATAGGCCACCGCGCACGCGAAGAACGCGGCGGCCAGCGCCGCCTCGCCGGCCGCGAGCCATGCCGACAGGCCGCGGTCGCTTGCCGCGCGGACGAGCCCTTCGCCCAGATAGGCGAGGATGAACATCGAGGCCCACTGGAAGGTGCGCCGGCGCCCGGCCAGCGCGCCGCGCAGCGGCAGCAGCAGGGGCACGGCCTTCAGCATCAGCCACGATCCGCCGGGCCGCAGTGGCGCGAGCCAGATCTCCCAGGCGAGGCAGAGCGCGATCAGCCCGAGCAGGGCGGCAACGGCGGCGCCCTGAACGGCGTGCAGCGTGCGTGTGCGGCGCGCCGGATCGAGGGCGCGCGCGCCGGCGGCCTCGTTCCGCACCCGGCGCCCCCTCAGCGCCCGCGCGCACGGGCCGCGAGCGCCACGAGCGCCGCGCGCACCGCGCCCGCATCGAGCGCCGGCGCGTCGAAGTCGAACCGCAGGACGCGGCCGCCGGCGCGCACGTCGAAGCCGTCGCAGTCCACGCCGACCATGGCGGCGCCGTACTCGATGCCCTCCGTCGCGACGCCCGCGAGCGCGGCGCAGCAGAGCCGCAGCGCGTCGGCGTGGTCTCCGTTCATGTGCGCGAGGATCTCTTCCTCGGCGCCGGCCAGCGCGTTCGGCGGCGGCGCGAGCGCGGCGCCGTCGACCCAGTCGATCCGGCCGAAGCCGCGCACGAACAGCGCCGCGCGCGGGACGATTGCCCGGAACGAGAAATCGCCGAGCGCGAGCAGCCGGTCCGCCCCGGAGACCATGCGCAGATAGCGCCGCGCGGCCGGATCGTCCGGCGGCAGCGGCACGGCATCGCCGACGAGCGTCAGGCGCGCCGCGGCCTGCACGTCACCGGTCGCATCCTGGACCAGCAGGCTCGCGCGCGCGTCGGCCGCGAGATTCCGGGTGTGCTCGGCAAGCGCGCTCACCAGCACGACCGGGCGCGCGTCGTGATCCGCCGCGAACGGCACGGCCGATCCGAACGGATAGCCGCCCATGCGCACGGACACCGTGGCGAGAGCCCCGGCGCGGCGCGCGCGCAGGAACAGCCGGGCCTCGCGCGCGGCGCTCATGCGCCGAGCTTCGCCGCGACCTCGGCGAGGCGCCGGCCGAGCGCGACGCAGAGGCGGCGCTCGGTCTCGTCGACCGCCCGGTCGGACGCGATGCCGGCGACGTGGCTCGCGCCATAGGGCGTGCCGCCGCTTGCGGTGTCGACGAGCTCGGTCAGCGTGTACGGCAGCCCGACGATCAGCATTCCGTGGTGCAGGAGCGGCAGCATCATCGAGACCAGCGCGGTTTCCTGGCCGCCGTGCATGGTCCCCGACGACGTGAAGAGGGCCGCCGGCTTGCCGGCGAGGGCGCCGCGCAGCCAGAGGCTTGCGGTGCCGTCCCAGAAGTACTTCATCGCGGCCGCCATGTTGCCGAAGCGTGCCGGGCTGCCGAGCGCGATGCCGGCGCACTCCTCGAGGTCGGCCAGGCCGCAGTAGGGCGGGCCGTCTGCGGGGATCGCGGGCGTGGTTGCCTCGATCTCGGTCGACACCTTCGGCACCGTGCGCACGCGTGCGGCCATCCCGGCGACGCTCTCGACGCCGCGTGCGACGTGGCGCGCCATCTCGCGCACCGCGCCGTGATGGCTGTAGTAGAGAACGAGGATGTCGGGCATTGCGCGGGGGACGCCGGAGCGGTCAGTTCCGCCGTCGTCGCGCCGCCCGTGTCGCGCGGCGCACCCGGGCCATTATACGGAGCTTCAGTGCGCCGGCAGCGCCGCGGCGGGCGATGCGCTCCCGCCCGCCGCGCCGCGATGCCGGGTGTCTGGAAGCTATCTCGAGATCGCGGCCGTGCTTCTTCCGAACCGAGGTCGTACGAACAAGGGGCGTCGAGGGGGTCTAGCTCACCGCACTGAACTGCACGACCTGCACGCTCACCGTGCGCTCGAGCAGCCGCGTCGCGCGCACGCGGAGCCGCGACTGCAGATCGCCGAGGTTCAGCTCGCAGGTCGAATCGAGCGGGAAGAGCGGGGCGAGAATGGCCGGCGCCTGATTCAGCGCGGGCACCTCCGGGAGCAGCAGCACCGGCTGCGATTCCTCCGGCCGCGGCCCGCGGTGCGCGGAGCGCAGCGACACCGCGCGCGCGGTGGGCGCGAGCTCCTCGAGGCCGAGCTCGAGATGCTCCGGGCTGTCCGACAGCACCCAGCGCACGACGCAGACGTGGCAGGTGCGGCTGTCGCGGGTGCGCAGGCCGACCACCTCGCCCACCCGCACCGGCTCGATCGGGCCGCCGACGTGCAGCAGGGCGAAGCCGCGCGGGCTCTCGTTGGTCACCATCCATTCGCCCGACCGCGCGGGCGCGGGGCGCTGGTGCAGGAAATCCCAGATGCCGCGGATGCCGATCGACACCTCGACGCGCGCGTGCGTGCGCAGTCGCGTGAACCGGCGGTTCGGCACTGCGCCCCAGTGCCGCACGAGGCGGCCGAGCAGGTCGCGGAACGCCGGGTCGTCCGCGTCCTGCGGCAGGCCGAGCGATTGCGCGCTCTCGCCGGCCGCCAGCCGCGCGAGCTGGTCGAGCAGCGCGTCGGCGAGCGGCAGCGTGTTCAGTACCAGATCATGCCCGTGCGGCATCGGGTGGTGCCGCTTTGCGAGCGCGTAGCCCGGAACGTCGCGCTGCGGCTTGATCAGGAACATCCCCTGGCCGCCGCGCGCCTGGCCGGCGGCCGAGAGCGCGGCGAGCGTGCCGAAGCGGGCGAGCCATGCGTATAGGCGATCGAGGTCGCCCTGCATCAGCTTGAGCGGCTCGGCGAAGGCGACCAGCAGGGTGTCGCGATAGATGCGCAGCGGCGTGTCGCTCTCGTCCGGAAGCGAGCGGTTCGCGAGGCCGCGCCGCAGCGCGAACTGGTAGAGCTCGTGCAGTTCGAGCCATACTCCCTTGGAGTTCGTGGCGTACATGCGGTAGCCGAGCGCGAGCCGGCGCGCGAGGAGCTGCATCGCGCGGATCACCGGCAGCATCGCCCGACCGCTCGAGGCCAGCCCGAACAGCCGCCGCGACTGCTCGACCAGCAGCAGCTTGTAGGAGTAGGCGAGCTCGGTGACCAGCTCCTCGGCCACTCCGGCCGCCGAGCGGGACGAGTCGGTGAGCGGCAGCGTGCCCGACGCGAGCGCCGCGTGCAGATCCGGGAGCAGCGCGACCGCCGGCGCGTGGATCAGCTCGGTCGCTTCCTGGCGCAGGGTGACGCGCACCCGGGCGCGGTTCAAGGCGACCAGCTGGGCGAGCATGCGCCGGCCCCGCTCGACCGGATCGTCGGTCGGCAGGCCGGCGAGCCACGCGACGATCTGCTCCGGTGCGAGGTCGAACTGGCCGGTGCGGCCCTCTCCGGTGGGAGGCAAGCTCAGGTGCAGCGCCATTGAAGGCTCCTCGTCGTGTTGTAGCTGTTCCGGACCGCGTCGGGGCGGTCCACGGCCGACGGGCTGCAAGCGACGTGCCACCGGCCGGCCTCCGGTGTGACCGGCTGCCGCGTTCGTCGACGCTCGCGCGCGGCCCGCGCCGCGCGGCGCGGGTCCCGTGAAATCCGTCACGCCGGGTCGGCCGCGGCGACGCGCGTCACGGTCGGGAGCACGCGCTGCACGCGGGGTGGAGGACGCTTCTGACGGTCCCGCGGCAGCGCCCTGTCGTGATCGCGACAGGCCGCGGCGGGGCCGGTCAGGCCGGCTCGGCGGCGCTGACTTCGATGAGCTCGACGCTCGGTGTCTTCTCGATCAGACGCGCGGCCCGCAGGTTCAGCTGCCCGCGGCGATGCCGCAGGCTCAGCGGATCGTTGGCGCGCAGGCGATCGGGCGGCGCAGCGATCGCCGCGGCCTTGCGCTGCGCGGGGAGCTGCGGAAAGAACAGGATCGGCTCGGGCGCCGCTCGTTCGGTGTCGGACGGCCTGTACACGGCCGGCTCCGCGACCGGCGCGAGCTGCTGGAGTCCCACCTCGAGGTGCTCGGGGTTGTTCGACTGGACCCAGCGCACCAGGCAGACGTAGATCGACCCGCGGTCGCGCGGCTTGATCGCGACGAGCTCGCCGACCTGGACCGGCGGCGCCGCCCCGGACATGTGGCGCAGCGCGAAGCCGCGCGAGCTCTCGTTGAGCACGATCCACTCGGTCGCGCGCGTCGGCGGGTCTGCCGCGGCCTGCTCCCGGGGGCGGTCGTTCGGCAGCTCCGCCCGCAGCGCCCGCCAGATGTCGCGCAACCCGATCCAGGCGTCCACCCGCGGGTGGAACTTGGCCCGCGCGGAGCGCACGGCGCGATCGCCGCGCCAGTGACTGTGGAGCCGCCGCAGCATCTCCTGGTACGCGAGCGAACCCGCCTCGTCGGGGAGCCCCAGGCTGGCGGCGGCGACGCCCTCGCGCAGGCGGCGTAGCTGGAGCTCGAGCCGCTCGACCAGGCGGCCGGTCCTGAGCAGGAGCGAGCCGTTCTCGAACTTCGCGTCGTGCCGCTTCGCGTAGGCCACGCCGGGGCGGTCGCGGAGCGGATCGATCGCAAACACGCACGCCGGATCGGCCACCGGCGCCGGCGGAGCGATCTCGGCCAGGTCGGCGTGCCGGGCGACGTAATCCTGCAGGAGCTCGTACTCGTCGCGGGTCAGCTTCGACGGCTGGGCGAAGGCGAGAAGCAGCGAGGAGCGGTAGACGTCGAGCGGCGAGCGGCGCGGCGACTCGAGGCGCTCTTCCTCGATCCGCCAGCCGCGCGCGAGCTGGAACAGCCGATGCATCTCGGCCCAGACCGCGCCTGGGCTGCGGGCATACAGCCGCTGCGCGAGCGACAGCCGGCGCGCGTGGTAGTCCATCGCCCGCACGAGCGGCGTCTGGAGCTGGCTGCGATAGCCGATGTTGAGCCACGAGCGCGGCACGCTCAGGACCGCGCGGGCGTAGCCGGCGGCGAGCTCCTTGAAGAGCTTCTCGATCAGGTAGGCGGTCTGGCGCATCGGCCCGGAGAGCGGCGGCGCGGCCGTCGCGAGCCGGCGCTCGAGCAGCGGCACCAGTCCCTCGACGTGGTCGCGCAGCATCTCGAGGGTGCGCAGGCGCGCGCGCGGCTGCAGGTCGGCGCGGTTGAACGCCACCATGCGCTCGATCAACGCGGCCGCCGCCGCCGCGGCATCGTGCTGCGGCAGCGCCGAGAGCCAGGCGCGCATCTGCTCGGGCGCGAAGTCCGGGTCCGGAGACGACTCGTGCCCGGGCGCGATAAAATTCATCAGCATGCTTGCGGTGACGTCACTGCCTGAAACGCCGGGAGGGCGGCTGATCGACAGCCGCAGCAAGGACTATGCCATTGGCGTGAACGCGGGCGGCGCGCGCAACGTCGACTTTGTCACGCTCCCCGATTACTGATGAGCCTGCTCTCGGCCAAGCCGATCCCGCCCCGCGAGCGCCTGATCTGTGCGCTCGACCTGCCGAGCGCCGCCGCGGCGCGCGAACTCGTCACCGCGCTCGACGACAGCGTAACGTTCTACAAGGTCGGACTCGAGCTGTTCATGGCCGGCGAGTGCTTCGCGCTGGTCGACTGGCTGGTCGGGCGCGGGAAGCGGGTATTCGTCGATCTCAAGTTCTTCGACGTGCCGGAAACGGTCCGCGGTGCGGTGCGCGGGCTGCGCGGGCGCGGCGTGACGTTCGCCACCGTGCACGGCAACCAGGCCATCATGCAGGCGGCGGGCAGCGAGAAGGGCGACGTGAAGATCCTGGCAGTGACGGTGCTCACCAGCCTCGATCGCGGCGACCTGGACGATCTCGGCTTCCAGTGCGACGTCGAGAAGCTGGTGCTCTCCCGCGCGCGCCGGGCGCTCGAGGCAGGCTGCGACGGCGTGATCTCGTCCGGGCTCGAGGCGCCGCGGATCAAGGCCGAGCTCGGCGAGCGCATCCTGGTGGTGACGCCCGGCATCCGCCCGGTCGAGAATCGCCCGGCCGACGACCAGAAGCGCACCGTGGACGTCGTCCAGGCGTTCACGAACGGCGCCGACTACATCGTGGTCGGCCGGCCGATCCGGCAGGCCGTCGATCCGCGCGCGGCGGCCGAGTCGATCCAGGCGAGCATCGCCGCGCTGTTCCCGGCCTGAGCCGCAAGGGCCGTTCGCGCGCCGCTCAGCGCAGCTTGCCGTCGTAGCGGTAGGCCCCGCGCCAGGCCGCGAGCACGCGGTTCGGGTACTCCGCTTTCCCCAGCGCGCCGTTGTAGCGGCCGAGCGCGCGGAACAGGTCGCCCTTCTCGATGTCCAGGTAGTGGCGCAGGATGGTGCAGCCGTAGCGCAGGTTCGTCCGCAGATGGAACAGGTTGTGCTCCTCGCGGCCGATGAGCTCCACCCAGAACGGCATCACCTGCATGTAGCCGCGGGCGCCGGCGAGCGAGACGGCGTACTTGCGGAACGCGCTCTCGACGTGGATCACGCTCAGCACGAGCTGCGGGTCGAGGCCGGCGCGCGTCGCCTCGTAGTGCACTGTGCGCAGCAGCTCCGTGCGCACGTCCGGCTCCGGCACGCGCTTCTCCAGGCGCGCCGACATCGCCTGCAGCCAGCGCACGCCGTCCTCGGCCCGCGCGAACGCGAGGTCCGGGACGCCGCGGTCGGCGATCGCGCGCGAGAGCGCCGCCTGGACGCTCGCCGACAGCGGCTCGTAGATCTGGTCGCCGGCGGCGGCGGGCCCGGCGGCGAGGGCGCCGATCGCGAACGCGAACAGCGCGCGGACGGGCGGCGTTCGCGGCGTCCTCATCCCAGCCGTTCGAGGATGCGCGCGACCGCGTCTGCTTGCGGAACCTTCTCGGCCGCCGCGTCGCGCCGGCCCTGGTACTCGACGAGGCCTTCCTTGAGGCCGCGCTCGCTCACCACGACCCGGTGCGGCAGGCCGATCAGCTCCATGTCCGCGAACATGACGCCCGGACGCTCGTCGCGATCGTCGAGCAGGACCTCGACGCCGGCCGCCTCGAGCGCGCGATGCAGCTCGTCGGCCGCGGCGCGCACCTGCGGCGACTTGTGGTAGCCGACCGGCACCAGCGCCACCTGGAACGGCGCCATCGGGGCCGGCCAGATGATGCCGCGCGCGTCGTTGTTCTGCTCGATCGCGGCGGCGACGACGCGCGTGACGCCGATGCCGTAGCAACCCATCTCGAGCAGCTGCGGCTGGCCCTGCTCGTCGAGGAAGCGCGCGCCCATCGACTCGGAGTACTTCGTGCCGAGCGCGAAGACGTGGCCGACCTCGATCCCGCGTGCGATCTCGAGCACGCCCTTCCCGTCGGGGCTCGGATCGCCGGCGACGACGTTGCGGATGTCGGCGACGATCGGCGGCTCGGGCAGGTCGCGCCCGAAGTTGACCCCCGCGAGGTGGAAGCCCTCCTCGTTGGCGCCGCACACGAAATCGGCCATCGCGGCGACCGAGTGGTCGGCGGCGACGCGGATCGCGGGGTCGATTCCGACCGGGCCGATGTAGCCGGGCTTGCAGCCGAGCCGGCGCTCGATCTCCGCATCGGTCGCGAAGCGGAACGGATCGAGCCCGGGGAGCTTCGACGCCTTGACTTCGTTCAGCGTGTGGTCGCCGCGCAGCAGCAGCAGCCACAGGTCGTCGCCGTGCACGACCGCGATCGCCTTGACCGTGTCGGCGAGCGCCACGCCGAGCAGCGCGGCCACGTCCTCGCAGCGGGTCTTGCCGGGCGTCGCGACCTTCTCGAGCGTGCGCGCCGGGCGCGCGCGCGGCGCGGACGGCGCCACCGCCTCGGCGAGCTCGACGTTCGCGGCGTAGTCCGAGGTCGGGCAGAACGCGATCGCGTCCTCCCCGGAGTCCGCGATCACCTGGAACTCGTGCGACGCGCTGCCGCCGATCGCGCCGGTGTCGGCCGCCACCGCGCGGAAGCGCAGCCCGAGCCGCGCGAAGATGCGCGCGTACGCGTCGTACATCCTGCGGTAGCTCTCGGCGAGGCCGGACTTGCCGGCGTCGAACGAATAGGCGTCCTTCATCGTGAACTCGCGCGCGCGCATCACGCCGAACCGCGGCCTGATCTCGTCGCGGAACTTCGTCTGGATCTGGTAGAAGTTGACCGGCAGCTGGCGGTAGCTGCGGATCTCGCGCCGCGCGATGTCGGTGATCACCTCCTCGTGGGTCGGGCCGAAGCAGAAGTCGCGCTCGTGCCGGTCCTTCATCCTGAGCATCAGCGGTCCGAACACGTCCCAGCGGCCGGTCTCCTGCCACAGCTCGGCCGGCTGCACTGCGGGCATGAAAACCTCGAGCGCGCCGGCGGCGTTCATCTCCTCCCGGATCACCGCCTCGACCTTGCGCAGGACCCGCAGCCCGAGCGGCATCCAGGTGTAGAGGCCGCTGCCCAGGCGCCGGATCAGTCCTGCGCGCAGCATGAGGCGGTGGCTGACGAGCTCGGCTTCCGCCGGCGCCTCCTTGAGCGTGGCCAGAAAATATCGTGTGACGCGCATCGTCCGTGGGAGGTGCTCGCGGAAAGCCTCGGATTCTACTCGATCGAGTGCGCCGGCCCGGCGCCCCCGCCGCGCGTTTGCTATGCACGCGGGGGGAATTGTGAAAGAATCGTTATGGCGAAGTGAACGGACGCGGGGACCGGCGCCCAGGGTACCGCACGCAGGGAACACACAATGCTCGACCGAGACGGATATCGCCCGAACGTCGGCATCGTCCTGTGCAATCTCCGGGACCAGGTGTTCTGGGGCAAGCGCGTCAACGAGCACGCGTGGCAGTTCCCGCAGGGCGGCATCAAGCACGGCGAGTCGCCGGAGCAGGCGATGTACCGCGAGCTGCGCGAGGAGATCGGACTGCGCCCCGATCACGTCCGGATCCTCGGCCGCACGCGCGGCTGGCTGCGCTACGACGTTCCCCAGCAATGGATCCGGCGCGAGTGGCGCGGAAACTACCGCGGCCAGAAGCAGATCTGGTTCCTGCTGCGGCTGATCGGGCGCGACACCGATGTCTGCCTGCGCACGTCGGCGAAGCCCGAGTTCGACGCCTGGCGCTGGAGCGACTACTGGGTTCCGCTCGATTCGGTCATCGAGTTCAAGCGCGACGTCTACCAGCAGGCGCTCACCGAGCTGGCCCGGCACCTGCTGCGCGACCGGCGGCGCCCCGCGGGCCGCCGCGAGGGATTCCAGCGCCGCGAGGCGGCCGAGGCGGAGCTGCGCGGCACGGCGGCGGTCGCGCCGGCGCCGGACCGGTCCTGAGCGCGGCTCAGCCCCCCATCGGCCCGATCGCGGGGCGCGGCTGGCGATGGTCGAGCTGCTGAACCTGCCCAATCGCCGCGTGTTCCTCGCCGGTGCCGCCGACGGCGGACCCGCATGCTTCCTCCTCGTCGATCCCGTCGCCGGCGGGATCCTGGTGAACGCGCCGCCGTACGACCCCGCGCTGCGCGACGCGCTCGCGTCGGTGGCCGAGCTGCGCTTCCTGTTCCTCCCGAGCGCGCGCGGTGCCGCCGCGGCCGCGCAGTGGCGCGGCGCGGGGCTGCAGGTGGTCGCATCGGTCGAGGAGGCGCCGCTCCTCGGGGTGCAAGTCGACCAGCGGGTGGACCGCAAGACTCGGCTCACGCGCGACGTCGACTTCCTGCCGATGTCGGGGCGCACGCCCGGAGCCTGCGCGCTGCGGGTGAAGACGCGGCCCGGCATCGTGTTCTTCGGGCCGATCCTCGACCACCGGGACTGGCCGGCGCTCGTCGCGCACGCGGACGACTATTCGTACGAGAACCGGGTCATCGGCGCGCTCGCCGTGCAGGATCTGCGCTTCGAGTTCGCGTTCTGCGACAATTACGAGCACGGGCGCAGCCGGTTCGGGCCGGGCGCCGCGGCGGCCACACGCGCGAATCTCGCGACCGAGCTGCGGACCTGAGCGCCCGCCCCGGACGCCGGGCGTGCGGCGCGGGATTCGTTGCGAACGCACAGGAGGAGCCACGTGACGAGCGACTATCCGCCACTTCCCTCGCCCCTGCTCGCGGCCGGGGCGCTGCTCGCGACCCTGGCAGAGCGTGCCGAGCGGCCGAGCCTCGACTCGCCGGCGATCGACGTCATGACCGACTTCACGCGCGTGCCGGCGGCGACGATCGAGCCGGGTGCGACCGTCGCCGAGGCGAACCAGTTCATGATCCGGCGCGGCGTGCGCTCGCTGATGGTCGTGGACCCGTCGCTGCGGGTGCTCGGCATCATCACCGCCCGCGACGTGCTCGGCGAGATGCCGGTCAAGGTCGCGCAGGAGCGCAAGGTCGCGTTCGGCGAAGTCCAGGTGCGCGACGTCATGACCCCGGCCGAGCGGCTCGAGGCGGTCAGCCTGGAGGAGGTCGCCGCCGCGAAAGTCGGCAACGTCGTGGCCACGCTCGAGCGGAGCGGGCGGCAGCACACGCTCGTCGTGGAGGCGGCGTTGGAACGGGGCAGGCGGGTGCCGCGGGTGCGCGGCATCTTCTCGATCACCCAGATCGCGCGGGAGCTGGGCATTCCAATCGAAGGCCCGCCGGTCGGCCGCACCTTCGCGGAGGTCGAAGCCGCGTTGCGGTAGGAAGGAACCCCGGGGCATCCAACCGACACCTCTTGCCGATACCGGGTCAAGCAATTAGAATAAGTCTAAGTCGGGCTTGCCGACCGATTTACGCACCGTCTTCCGAGCGGGTTTTGACCGCGGTCAGCCGGCAGGAGGCGCAACTGCGGGATAGTTGATCATCAACCCACTTCTCAAAGGAGGCTGTAATGGCCAAGTCGCTCAAGGGGTCCAAGACCGAAACCTGCCTGAAGGAAGCCTTCGCCGGCGAATCGCAGGCCAACCGTCGTTATCTCTACTTCGCCAACAAGGCGGACGTCGAGGGGCAGAACGACGTCGCGGCGCTGTTCCGCTCGACCGCCGAAGGCGAGACCGGTCATGCGCACGGTCACCTCGAGTACCTCGAGGCGGTCGGTGATCCGGCGACGGGCCTGCCGATCGGCTCGTCGCGCGACAACCTGAAGTCGGCCGTCGCCGGCGAGACGCACGAGTACACCGACATGTACCCGGGCATGGCGAAGACGGCGCGCGGCGAAGGCTTCGACGAGATCGCCGACTGGTTCGAAACGCTGGCGAAGGCCGAGCGCTCGCACGCGAACCGGTTCCAGAAGGCGCTCGACGTGCTGACCGACTGATCGCGCGCGGCGGAAGGAGGTGGCGGCAGCGCCACTCTCCTTGCGCGGCTACGGCCAGGCGCGAGTGGCGGTCGGTCGCCGACCGCCGCAGCAGTGCGCGCGCCTTCGCCGGACAGCCGCTCGCCGCGCAAACCATCGCCCCGCTCCCATGACAGTACGTGAAGGAAGCCTCGAAGCGCCGACGCGCCACCCGGTCGACTGGCGCTCGCCCGCCTTCTACGACCAGGAGAAGCTCGACGCCGAGCTGCATCGCGTCTTCGACATCTGCCATGGCTGCCGGCGCTGCGTCAGCCTCTGCAACGCATTCCCGACGCTGTTCGACCTGGTCGACGAGGGCAAGACCGGCGAGCTGGACGGCGTCGACGTCAAGGATTTCGCCAAGGTGGTCGACCAGTGCTACCTGTGCGATCTCTGCTACATGACCAAGTGCCCCTATGTGCCGCCGCACGAGTGGAACGTGGACTTCCCGCACCTGATGCTGCGCGCGAAGGCGGTCAGGTTCCGCAAGCAGGGGGCGCCGTTCCGCGACCGGCTGCTCTCGAGCACCGACGCCATCGGCAAGCTCGCCGCGATCCCGGTCGTGGCGCAGACCGTGAACGCGGTGAACCGCAACGGCGCGGCACGCTCGGCCCTCGACAAGCTCCTCGGCGTGCACCGCGAGCGCGAGCTGCCGCCGTACGCGCCGGGCAAGTTCCGCCCGGCCGCGGCCCCGAGCAGGGCGCACGCGGTGCGCGACGGGGCGCGGACGCCCGGCAAGGTCGCGATCTTCGCCACCTGCTACATCAACTACAACGAGCCGGGCATCGGACACGACCTGCTCAAGGTGCTCGATCACAACGCGATTCCCTACGTGCTGGTCGAGAAGGAGGCGTGCTGCGGCATGCCGAAGCTCGAGCTCGGCGACCTCGAGGCGGTCGAGCGGCTGAAGGAGGTAAACATCCCGCGCCTCGCGAGGCTCGCCCGCGACGGCTACGCGATCGTGACCGCCGTGCCTTCCTGCACGCTGATGTTCCGCCAGGAGCTGCCGCTGCTCTTCCCCGGGGATGCGGACGTGCGGGCGGTCGCCGACGCCATGTTCGAGCCGTTCGAGTATCTCGTGCTGCGGAACAAGGACGGGCTGCTGAAGACCGACTTCAAGACCGGGCTCGGCAAGGTGGCGTACCACATTCCGTGCCATGCGCGGGTGCAGAACATCGGCCAGAAGACGCGCGAGTTCCTGCAGCTCCTGCCCGGCACGGACGTGAAGACCGTGGAGCGGTGCTCCGGGCACGACGGCACGTGGGGCGTGAAGTCCGAGTACTTCGCGCACTCGATGAAGATCGCCCGCCCGGTGGTGCGCGCGATGGCCGAGCACCAGCCCGACTACGTGAGCTCGGACTGCGCCATGGCGGCGCGCCACATCATGCAGGGCATGGCGGGGGACGGAACGGGCGAGGGCGCGCGCAAGGAGCACCCGTTGACGCTGGTGCGGATCGCCTACGGATTGTGACGGAGAAAGCGATGTTGACCATGCCGAAGATCGACAGAGAGAGCCTGCTCACGCTGGAGGCCTACGCCAAGCAGCGCAACGCGTTCCGCGCGAAGGTCATGGCGCACAAGAAGGACCGCACGGTCCACCTGGGCGAGCACGTCACGCTGATCTTCGAGGACGAGCTGACGATCCGCTACCAGATCCAGGAGATGCTGCGGGTCGAGCGCATCTTCGAGGAAGAGGGCATCCAGCACGAGCTGGACGCCTACAACCCGCTCGTTCCCGACGGCCGCAACTTCAAGGCGACGCTGATGATCGAGTACCCGGACGTCGAGGAGCGGCGCCGGCGGCTCGCCGAGCTGAAGGGGATCGAGGATCGCGTCTGGGTCCAGGTCGAGGGTTGCGCGCGCGTGTACCCGATCGCCGACGAGGACCTCGAGCGCGAGACCGAGGCGAAGACCTCGTCGGTGCATTTCCTGCGCTTCGAGCTCACCGAGGAGATGGCGAAGGCGCTCAAGTACGGCGTCGCGCTCGCGATCGGCGTTGACCATCCGGCGTACACCGCGACGCTCGATCCGGTGCCGGCGAACGTCCGCAACTCGCTCGCCGGCGACCTCGCGTGAGCCCGGCGGGGCGGTTCGGTGCCCGCGTTGCCGCTTCGCTCGCGGCGGCGCTGGCCGCGGCGGCGAGCGCCGCCGCGCTCGCCCAGGATCAGCCGCGCGACTCGGCGGCCGACAGCATTGATTTCGGCGAGGCGCCGTTTCGCGAGGAGCGCGTCGCGCTCCCGCCCCCGCCCAGGGACGAGAACCTGATCCGGTTCGACGCCGGCCCGGCCCGCCGCGCCTTCACCTACGCCGTGGACGCCGCCTCGCTCACGGTCGGCGCCGACGGCGTCGTGCGCTACACGCTGGTCGCGCGCAGCGACGCCGGAGCGACCAACGTCACCTACGAAGGCATCCGCTGCGAGACACGCGAGCGTCGCGTCTACGCCTACGCGCGAAGCGACGGCAAGTGGCTCGACCGGCACGCCACGGGCTGGGCGAAGATCGGCGCGCCGGCGCGCGAGGGGCATGTCTACGTGCTCTACGCTGATTTCTTCTGCCCGGCGCGCGGCCTGACGATCCGCGACGCGGCCGAAGGCATCGCGGCGCTGAAGCGCGGCCGGCACCCGCGCGCCTCGGAGGAGGAGACCGATCGCCTGGTGCCGCTCGGCAGGTGAGGCCGGCGGTCCGGCCCTAGATCAGCACCAGGTTGTCGCGGTGGATGAGCTCGGGCTCGTCCACGTAGCCGAGCACCGATTCGATCTCGGCCGACGGCCGGCCAAGGATGCGGCGCGATTCGGTCGAGCCGTAGTTCACGAGCCCGCGCGCGATCTCGCGCCCGTCGGGCGCGAAGCACGCCACCACCGCGCCGCGCTCGAACTCGCCGTCGACGCTCTTCACGCCGATCGGCAGCAGGCTCTTGCGGTCCTGCTCGAGGGCGCGCACCGCGCCGGCGTCGAGGCGCAGGCGCCCGCTCACCTGGACGTGGTCGGCCAGCCACTGCTTGCGCGCCGCGAGCGGCGCGGTGCCGGCGGCGAGAAACGTGCCGACCGGCTCGCCCGCGGCCAGGCGCAGCAGCACGTCGGGCTCGCGGCCGGACGCGATCACGGTGTGCGCACCGCTGCGCGCCGCGCGCTTCGCCGCGAGCACCTTGGTGAGCATGCCGCCGCGCCCGATCAGGCTGCCGGCGCCGCCCGCTTGCGCCTCGAGGGCCGGATCGCCGGCCCGCGCCTCGCGCACGAGAGTCGCGGCCGGGTCGCGCCGCGGGTCGGCGGTGTGCAGTCCCTGCTGATCGGTCAGGATGACCAGGCAGTCGGCCTCGATCAGGTTCGTGACCAGCGCCGCGAGCGTGTCGTTGTCGCCGAACCGGATCTCGTCGGTCACCACCGTGTCGTTCTCGTTGATGACCGGGATCACGCCGAGCGCGAGCAGCGTGCGCAGCGTCGAGCGCGCGTTCAGGTAGCGCTTGCGGTCCGCGAGGTCCGAGTGGGTGACCAGCACCTGCGCGGTGCGCATGCCATGCTCGCGGAACGAGCTCTCGTAGACCTGCACGAGGCCCATCTGGCCGACCGCAGCCGCGGCCTGCAGGTCGTGGATCATGTGCGGCCGCTTGCGCCAGCCGAGCCGCTGCATGCCCTCGGCGATCGCGCCGCTCGACACCATGAGCACCTCCTTGCCGAGGCCGCGCAGCGCGGCGATCTGGGCGGCCCACTGCGCGATCGCGTCGCGGTCCAGCCCGGCGCCGGCGTTGGTCACGAGCGCCGAGCCGACCTTGACGACCAGGCGGCGGGCCTCACGCAGTCTGGGGTTCATGTCGCTTCTCCAGGTGCTCCATGATCTTAAGGCAGAGCGCGCGGCAGCCCTCGCCGGTGGCCGCCGAGACCACGAACACCGGCGCCTTCCAGCGCAGGCGCCGCACGATCGCGGCCGCCGCGGCGTCGCGCTCCGCCGCCGGCAGGAGGTCCGCCTTGTTGAGCACGAGCCAGCGCGGCTTGCGGTGCAGGGCCGGATCGTAGCGCTTCAGCTCGGCCGCGATCGCCCGCGCCTCGCGGACCGGGTCGATCGCGGCGTCGAGCGGGGCCATGTCGACGATGTGCAGCAGGAGCCGCGTGCGCGCGAGGTGGCGCAGGAACTGGTGCCCGAGCCCGGCGCCGTCGGCGGCGCCCTCGATCAGGCCCGGGATGTCGGCGACCACGAAGCTGCGGCTGACGTCGACGCAGACCACGCCCAGGCTGGGGACGAGGGTCGTGAACGGGTAGTCGGCCACCTTCGGCCGCGCGCTCGACACCGCGCGGATGAACGTCGACTTGCCGGCGTTCGGCATGCCGAGCAGCCCGACGTCGGCGAGCAGCCTGAGCTC
>JAHDYJ010000081.1 GCA_023383795.1 Burkholderiales bacterium
TGGCGGGAGCCATTCTCTCAAGTTACGGCTGGTCCGAAGAACCTGGGCAGGTCACGTCGGCGAGGCCGACGAGGTTAAGCGCGCCGGCGAAGGCCGGCCGAGCGGGCCGGAGCCAAAGTAGGTCACTGCCAGGCTAACCAAAGCGAGACGCCCCCGGGGGCAACCCCCGGGGGCGTTGTGCTTTGGTGCAGGGGTCCCATCGACTGCGGCGGTCCGTCAGGGCGCGCGGACCTTCGCAGGCGCTCATGTCGCGGCGCACGACAGCCGTCCGGCCATCGGTCCGCGGATATGCCAATGGTCTAGCCCAGAAGTTGACCGATTTGCTGGACGGGCGGGGGCACCGGGAGTAGGCTCGCTGAGCGCGATTTCTTGCTAAGTCCAGGATGTCCAAGCCGAAAATTCGGGTCGTGCCCGCCTTCCGGAACACGGTTCTGATCGTCGACGATCAGTCCACGGGGCGGGCCATCCTGGAGGAGGTGGTGCACAGCGTCGACAGCCACGTCCACGTCGAGGCATTCGAGAACCCGATGGATGCGGTGCGCTGGGCGGCGACCCACCCCGCCGACCTCGTCCTGGTGGACTACCAGATGCCCGAGATGGACGGCATCGAGTGCGTCCGGCGGCTGCGCACCCTGCCCGAGTACGGGCACGTGCCCATGGTGATGGTCACGGTGCACGACGACCGCAAGGTCCGATATGCGGCGCTGGACGCGGGGATCACCGACTTCCTGACCAAGCCTATCGACACGCGGGAGTGCCTCGCGCGCTGCCGCAACCTGCTCACCTTGCGGCGGCAGCAGCTCGCGCTCGAGGACAAGGGCCGGCTGCTCGAGGGGATGGTCCAGGATGCCACCCGCGAGGTGCGGCACCGCGAGAAGGAAACGTTGTTCCGCCTCGCGAAAGCGGGGGAGTTCCGCGACGAGGAGACCGGCAACCACGTCATCCGGATGGCGCGCTACTCGCGGCTGATCGCCGAGATGATCGGTCTGTCGAGCGAGGAGGCCGAGACGATCGAGCTGGCGGCCCCGCTGCACGACATCGGCAAGATCGGGCTGCCGGACCACATCCTGCTCAAGGCCGACAAGCTCACCGACGCCGAGCAGAAGATCATGCAGCGGCATCCGGTGATCGGGTACGAGATCCTGAAGGACAGCCCCTCGAAGTACCTGCGCATGGGCGCGTTGATCGCGCTCGGGCACCACGAGCGGTTCGACGGCACCGGCTATCCGTACGGCCTGGTCGGCGACCACATCCCTCTCGCGGCGCGGATCGTCGCGGTCGCGGACGTCTACGACGCGCTGACATCGCGTCGCCCGTACAAAGGCGCCTGGCTGAGCGAAGAGGCCTTCAAGTACCTGCAGGCGCACGGCGGCACCCACTTCGATCCGGCCCTGGTGGACGCCTTCCTGAAGGGGCGCGAAGAGGCGCTCGCGATCCAGGAGGAGCTGCGCGACGCGGTCGTGCCGCTCGCCGCGGCCAGCGCGCCGCAATGAGCCTGCGCCCTCTCTCGGCGTTGCTCTGGTGGCGCGCGCGCCTGCGCGGGCGGCCGGACACCGAGCACGAGCAGGCGCTCGTGCGCCTCGCGCTCGGGCTCGGGCTCGGCGCCTACCTGCTGCTGCCGTCGCTGGTGGGGGAAGGCGGCGCCACCGCCTGGCAGACGCTGCTGCCCTACGCGGCATTCGTCGGCGGAGCGCTCGCGATCTTCTGCGCGATCCTGATCCAGCCCGGCGCCTCGCCGGTCCGGCGCGTGGTCGGCGCGATGCTCGACAGCGCCACGGCCAGCTACTTCATGATCGAGATGGGGGTGGACGGCATCCTGCTATACGTCGTCTACCTCTGGATCATCTTCGGCAACGGCTTCCGCTACGGCCGGTTCTACCTCCTGAACACGCTGGTGCTGAGCGTCGTCGGGTTCACCGTCGTGATCGTGCTGAGCGAGTTCTGGCGCGCGCACGTCGGCGCCGGCGTGAGCCTGCTCATCGGCATGGTGGGGGTCTCGCTGTACGTGCTGACGCTGGTGAACCGCCTCTCGGACGCGCTCGACAAGGCCGAGGCGGCGAACGTGGCCAAGCGGCGCTTCGTCTCGACCATCTCGCACGAGTTGCGCACGCCCCTCAACGCGATCATCGGCATGACCGAGCTCCTGCGCGACACACAGCTCGGCGGCGAGCAGGCCGAGATGGTCCGCACGATCGGCGCCTCGTCGCGTGCGATGCTCGGCCTGGTCGAGGACGTGCTCGATTTCTCGAAGATCGAGGCCGGCAAGCTCACGATCGCCCACGAGGACTTCGATCTATACGCGCTGGTGAACGGCGCGACCCAGGTGCTGCGGCCGCAGGCGCAGCGCAAGGGCCTCTCCTTCGTCGTCTCGATCATGCCCGACGTGCCGCCGTACGTGAACGGCGACGCCGGCCATCTGCGTCAGGTGCTGATCAACCTGCTCGGCAATGCGGTCAAGTTCACCGAGAAGGGCGGCGTGACGCTGCACGTTTCCCGCCTCGGCGACGAGGGGGGGCAGGCGCGGCTCAAGTTCTCCATCCGCGACACCGGCATCGGGATCGCACCGGAGCACCAGAAGCGCATCTTCGAGAGCTTCACCCAGGCCGACCAGAGCGTGACGCGCCAGTTCGGCGGCACCGGACTCGGAACCACGATCTCGAAGCAGCTGGTGGAGCTCATGGGCGGGACCATCGGACTGGAGAGCTCGGTGGGCCTCGGCAGCACCTTCTGGTTCGAGCTCGGCTTCAAGACCGTCGAGCGCGCGCTCGAGGCAGAGGCCGACGCGCTGCTCGGGGTGCGCGTGCTGCTGGTCGGGTTCCCGATGGCCGTCGTCAAGGAACTCGACGCGATGCTCGCCGCTTGGGGCGGCGCATCGATGCCGGTCCCCGACGTCGACTCCGCGGCCGCGCATGCGGGCGCCGCGATGCAGCAGGGGCGGCCGTTCCAGTGCGGACTGCTCTATTCGCAGTCGCTCGCGGCCGCCGATGCGTCCGTCGCCCGGCTGTTCCGGCTGCTGGCCGGCGAGCGGCTACCGCTCGTCCTGTGCGCGCCGGAGAATTCGGACGTGCACCGCCTGCCGGTGGTGCAGAGCCACTTCGGCGCGGTGCTGCAAGTGCCGTTCGAGAAGCGGCTACTCTACAACGCGCTGCACTCCTTCACTGCCGAGGAGCCGAAGGAAGGCGTCGTCTTCATCAGCGACTATCTGCGGCGCCGGGAGCCGACGCGCACGCTGCAGGTGCTGGTCGCCGACGATAACGCGACCAACCGCGCCGTGCTGGGCAAGATCCTGGAGCGCGCGAGCTACCAGGTGACGATGGTGGAAAACGGCGACCAGGCGCTCGACGCCCTCGAGCGGGAGCGCTTCGACGTCGCGCTGCTCGACCGGAACATGCCGGTGATGGGCGGTGTCGAGGCAGTGCGCGCGCTGCGCGCGCTCGAGGCCGGACAGGCGCGCACGCCCGTCGTGGTCCTGTCCGCCGACGTCTCCGAAGAGGCGCGCCAGGAGGCGCTGGCGAACGGCGCGGACGTCTTCCTCTCGAAGCCGATCCAGGCGGCGCGTCTGCTCGACGCGATCGCGAAGCTGTGCCAGGCGACCGAGCCGGCCGCCGCGTCGCGGCAGGAGGGCCGCGCCTCAGCCGAGCCGCAGCAGGGGCCGCTCAACTACGAGACGCTGGGACTCCTCGAAGGCCTCGGCTCGCGGTCGGACTTCATGGACAAGCTGGTCCGCGTGTTCATCGACGACAACGCGGTGCTGATCGACAAGATGCAGGAGGCGGTGGACGCGAAGCGCTACGGCGAGCTTCGTTCGCTGCTGCACGCGCTGAAAGGGTCGGCCGGCAGCATCGGCGCGGACGATCTCGCGCGGACCTGCAGCCGCCTCCACCAGCTCACCGAGGTCGAGCTGCGGGCCCGCGGCGGTCAGCACGTCCAGGCGATCCGCAAGGACTTCGAGATCGCGCGCGGGGAGCTGACCGCGTACCTGCAGAAAAGAAAGAGCGGGGCGGTCTGACCGTACTCGTCGGTAGGACGTGGCGGGCATCGGCAAGCGCCGGTTGGCGCCCCGCTTCTTCGGTTCGGACTTCCAGACGTTCGGGCGGCCGGCACGGCTCCGGCGAGAGGAGGACCGGAGCCGTGCGGCTCGTGGATCAGGCGCCGCCGGCGACGACCAGCCGCGCGGCCGGCTGATCCTGCTCGATCGCGCCCGCCTCGGAGCCGGTGCGCCGCGTCTGCGCGCGGACCAGGCGATGCATCATCTTCAGATCCTTCTCCTCCAGCCGGAGCGCGGCATCGACCCAGACCTCGACCACGCGGTCGAGCTCTTCGCGGGTGATCGGGTGGACATGCTGGCGGGACTGGAACATCGCCTGGATGCCGTTGCGGCGGCGATGGTTGCGGCGGATCCATTCGTAGACCGCCTTCTCGCCGTCGCCGTCGGCCGCGACGACGTCGACGAGCCCCATCTCTTGCAGCTCGG
Organism: Burkholderiales bacterium; assembly: GCA_023383795.1. Classification (GTDB taxonomy): domain Bacteria; phylum Pseudomonadota; class Gammaproteobacteria; order Burkholderiales; family SG8-39; genus JAABRB01. The sequence goes on from JAHDYJ010000081.1 coordinate 4,475, forward strand.
CGGCCTTGTACAGCTTCCCGGAGAGGATCATGTCCTCGGCGGCCTTCATGCCGAGGCGCCGCGCGAGCAGGCTGTAGGCACCCATTCCCGGGAACAGGTTGAACAGGATCTCGGGCAGCCCCATCGTCGCGCTTTCCTCGGCGACGATCACATCGTTCGCGAGCACGGTCTCGAAGCCGCCGCCGAGCGCGTCGCCCTGGACCATGGCGATCGTGGTCATCGTCGGGGAACCGTGGTGCTGGATGTGCGGATGGATGCAGTCGATGCAGCGCCTGCCGTAGTCCATCAGCGCGTCGCGGTCGCGCATCTTGATCAGCATCTGGAACAGGCTCAGATCGCCGCCGAGGTTGAACACGCCCTTCACGCGGGAGCCGACGACGTAGTACTGGGCCGGATGCAGCTCGCCTTCGAACAGCACCTTGCCGCCGTTCAGCGCGAGCAGCGAGTCGTGCGCGCGAATGTCGTTCAGCAGCGACAGACTGAAGCACGGCGTGCCGCGCGGATTGAAGAAGCCCCACAGGGTGCCGTACTCGGGATCGAACTCGACTTCGTACTGCGACCCTGCGCTCCCGAACGGAAGGCGCAGATTGGCCACTTCGGTCATGGCGTTCATGGCAGAGCTCCTCTCTTTTTGCAGTCTGTGGACGCTTGTAGGAGGAGGACGGACGCTAGCCCGCCAAGGCGTGACCCGACTTCTCCCCCAATGTGCGATTTAACCTTATCTCAAGGTTATTGCAAATAGCGTCTGAATTTGCTGGAGCTTCTGGAGCGTCCCATCCATGTGTCATAAGTCACACTCCGGTCCCACAGGGAGCCGGCGCCGGATTCTGGGCCGGACCGGCCACGTCGCCGCGGTTGCTCGGCATTCCGGCGTGTAATCAGCGCGTTGGACGCTCGTGGCCGCCCCCCAGTCGGCGGTGCCGGCGCGTTGGCAACTCGACACCGGTCTGCCCGGCAGCAGGGAATTCGTTGATGCGTATCAAAAACACCTCCGACCGCCGGCCTAGGATTCGCGCGTCCGCGGGCGCCGCCGTTCACGCGGCGCGCGCGGAGCATATCCGTACGCCGCCGACCGTCGCCGCACCCGCCCCGGCGCCGCGTGGCGCTACATGCAACCGAGAGAAGTCGCGTCCTTGCTGAACCCGTCCATCCCCGCATCGCACGGCGAGGCTACGCCGGGGGCAGCGGGCATCGTCGCAGCGCCCGGCGACTGCTATCACTGCGGGCTGCCGGTGCCGCGCATCGGCGGGCGCCGATCGACCCTCGGAGGCGAGCCGCGCGCGTTCTGCTGCGCCGGCTGCGAGGCGGTGGCGCACGCGATCGTCGACCAGGGGCTCGACGACTACTACCGCTACCGCGCCGCGTCGCCCGGGCGGCCCGCGGACGCGGCTGCCGGAGCCGACGAGTACGCGGCCTTCGACGATCCCGTTGCGCAGGCGCGTTTCGCGGCCGCCGGCGAGGGGGGCGACAAGGAGGCGGTGCTGCTCCTGGAGGGCATCCGCTGCGCCGCGTGCTCGTGGCTCATCGAGCAGGCGATGCAGCGCGTGCCGGGCGTGCGGGCGGCGCAGGTGAATTACGCGACGCAGCGGGCGCGGTTGCGCTGGGATCCCGCCGCGGGGCGCCTGAGCGAGGTGTTGCGCGCCGTCGCCGCGGTGGGCTACCGCGCGCATCCGTACGAGGCCGCGCGGCTCGATGCGCTGCGGGCGACCGCGCGCCGCACTGCGCTCTGGCGCCTGCTGGTGGCCGGCCTCGGCATGATGCAGGTGATGATGTACGCGGTGCCGGCCTATGTCGCGCTCGAGGGTACGCTCCCGCAGGACATCGCGCTCCTGATGCGCTGGGCCAGCCTGGTCCTCACCGTGCCGGTGGTCCTGTACTCGGCGCAACCGTTCTTCGCCGGCGCATGGCGCGATCTGCGGATGCACCGGCTCGGAATGGACGTGCCCGTCGCGCTCGGCATCGCCGTCGCGTTCGGTGCGAGCGTTCTCGCCACGCTTCGCGCAACCGGCGAGGTCTACTTCGACTCGATCACGATGTTCGTCTTCCTGCTGCTGCTCGGGCGTTTCGTCGAGCTCGGCGCGCGCCAGCGGGCGACCGGCCTGCTCGACCATCTCGGCAAGCTGGTGCCGGAGGTGTGCCGTCGCGTGACCGGCCCGCCGGGCTCGCTCGAGACGACGGCGACGCCCGTGGCCGCGCTCGCGGCCGGCGACGTCGTGCTGGTCAGCCCGGGCGAGTCGGTGCCGGCCGACGGCGTGGTCCTCGACGGGCAGTCGGTCGTCAACGAGGCGCTGCTCACCGGCGAGAGCCGGCCGATCGCGAAGTCGGCCGGCGCACGGCTCATCGGCGGCGCGGTCAACGTGTCGGGTGCCGTCCTGATGCGGGTGGAGCGGGTCGGCGCGGATACGATCCTCGGCACGATCGCCCGATTGGCCGAGCGCGCCACCGCGGAGAGGCCGCGCCTGGTGGAGCTCGCGGACCAGGTCGCGCACTGGTTCGTGCTCGCCGTGCTCGCGGTCGCGCTCGCGACCGCCGCCTGGTGGCTTGCCTCCGATCCGGGGCGCGCGCTGTGGGTCGCTGTGTCGGTGCTGGTGGTGACCTGCCCGTGCGCGCTCTCGCTCGCGACGCCCGTGGCACTCACGGCGGCGACCGGTGCGCTCGCGCGGCGCGGCGTCCTCGTCACTCGCGGCCACGCGCTCGAGGCGCTCGCGCACGCGACCGACGTCGTGTTCGACAAGACCGGCACGCTCACGCAGGGGACCTTGCGCGTGGCCGGGATCGACGTCCTGGGGTCGGTCGAGCGGGCCCGCTGCCTGACGGTCGCCCGCGGCATCGAGCAGGCATCGGAGCACGCCTACGCCGCCGCCATTCGCGATTTCGCGGCGACGGAAGGCGCGGCCGCCGCGGAGACGTCGCTGCCCGCCGTCTGTGTCGGCGCGGGGATCGAGGCGGTGGTGGACGGCGCCCCCTGGCGGATCGGGAGCGCGGCCTATTGCGCAGCGCTCGCGGGCACGCCCGCGCCGGAAGGCGATACGGGCGCCGACGCGACGGTGGTGCATCTCGTCCGCGCCGGCGAGTGGGTCGCGCGGTTCCGGTTGAGCGACTCGCTGAAGCCCGATGCTGCCCGACTGATCGCGCGGCTGCAGGCAGAAGGGCGCACGGTTCACCTGCTGAGCGGCGACGCGCCGGCGGCGGTGCAGCGCGTCGCCGACGCGCTCGGCATTGCACGCGCTCGGTCCGAGTGCCTGCCGGACGCGAAGCGCGAGTACGTACGCGAGCTGCAGCGCGCCGGGCGCGTGGTGGCGATGGTCGGCGACGGCGTCAACGACGCACCGGTCCTCGCGCAGGCCGACGTGTCGATCGCAATGGCGAGCGGCGCGCGGCTGGCGCAGGTGCAGGCCGACGCAGTGTCGATGCGCGGCACGGCGGCCGACCTGGCCGGGGCATTCGCGACGGCGGACAGGGCGATGCGGGTGGTCAGGCAGAACCTCGCGTGGGCGATCGCCTACAACCTGATCGCGCTGCCGGCGGCGGTCGCCGGGCTGGTGACGCCCTGGCTCGCGGGAATTGGCATGGCGGCGAGCTCGCTCGCGGTCGTGCTGAACGCGACCCGGCTGGTGCGCGATGCGCCGCACGGCGAGGAGCGCACGCCCGCCGTCGGCGCAGGCGGCTGACCACACGTGGACATCCTCTACCTTCTCGTGCCGCTTTCGGTCGTGCTGGTGCTGTTGATCGCCGGAGTCCTCTGGTACGCCGTCCGCTCAGGCCAGTTCGACGACCTCGAGGGCCCGGGATTCAAGGTGCTGCTCGACGACGATACGCCGCAGGCTGGCGAGGCTGGAAGCGCCGAGCAGCACGCCGAACCGGCGCGCCGGCAGGTCGAAGGATAGAGCTGCCTTATGCTTCGGGCAGCCGGTTCGGCGACGCTCTCGTCGCTTTGACGTAGATCAAACCCGTCGCGCACCCGGCCACTAGCATTCGAGCTGCGAGAAGAAGCGGACCACGTCCAGGGAAAGGGCAAGAACGAGGACGATGCGATGAGCACAGCGGCAGAGACCTACAACTACCAGGTGGTGCGGCAGTTCGCCATCGTGACGGTGATCTGGGGGATCGTCGGAATGCTGGTGGGCGTGATCATCGCCACCCAGCTCATCTTCCCGGACCTCACCCACGGGATTGCGTGGCTGTCTTACGGGCGGTTGCGGCCGCTGCACACGAACGCGGTGATCTTCGCCTTCGGCGGCTCGGCGCTGTTCGCGACCTCCTACTACGTGGTGCAGCGCACCTGCCAGGCGCGGCTGTTCGCCGGCCCGCTCGCCGCGTTCACGTTCTGGGGCTGGCAGGCGGTGATCGTGCTCGCCGCGGTCACGCTGCCGCTCGGCATCACCACCTCGCACGAGTACGCCGAGCTCGAGTGGCCGATCGACGTGCTGATCACGCTGGTCTGGGTGGCCTACGCGGTCGTGTTCTTCGGCACCATCGCGAAGCGCAAGACCCCGCACATCTACGTCGCGAACTGGTTCTTCGGCGCCTTCATCCTGACCGTTGCGTTGCTGCACGTGGTGAACAGCGCGCAGATCCCGGTCACGTGGTGGAAGTCCTACTATGTGTACGCCGGCGTGCAGGACGCGATGGTGCAGTGGTGGTACGGGCACAACGCGGTGGGCTTCTTCCTGACCGCCGGCTTTCTCGGCATGATGTATTACTTCGTACCGAAGCAGGCCGGCCGGCCGATCTACTCCTACCGGCTGTCGGTGGTGCACTTCTGGGCGCTGATCTTCACGTACATGTGGGCGGGTCCGCACCACCTGCACTACACTGCGCTGCCGGACTGGGCGCAGAGCATCGGCATGATCTTCTCACTGATCCTGCTCGCGCCGTCCTGGGGCGGGATGATCAACGGCATCATGACGCTGTCGGGCGCCTGGCACAAGCTGCGCACCGATCCGCTGCTCAAGTTCATGATCGTGTCGCTCTCGTTCTACGGCATGTCGACGTTCGAGGGCCCGATGATGTCGATCAAGACCGTGAACGCGCTGTCGCACTACACCGACTGGACGATCGGGCACGTGCACTCCGGCGCGCTCGGGTGGGTCGGCATGATCTCGATCGGCTGCATCTACTACCTGATCCCGCGCATGTTCGGGCGCACGGAGATGCACAGCGTCGGGCTGGTCACGCTGCACTTCTGGGTGGCGACCATCGGCATCGTGCTCTACATCGCGGCGATGTGGATCGCCGGGGTGACGCAGGGCCTGATGTGGCGCGCGGTGAATCCGGACGGGACCCTGACCTACACGTTCGTCGAGTCCACCCGGGCGAGCATGCCGTTCTACTGGATCCGGCTCGGCGGCGGGCTGCTGTACCTCTCCGGGATGCTGATCATGGCCTACAACGTCTGGAAGACGATCGCCGGGCGCAAGGCGACCGACGCGCCGATCCCGGCGTACGCGCCGGCGCACGCATAGGAGCCGGGCCATGGCGCTGACGCACGAGAGAATCGAGACCAGCAACACCTGGCTCATCGTCCTGATCATCCTGGTGGTCGCGGTCGGCGGCCTGGTGGAGATCGTGCCGCTCTACTTCCAGCGCTCGACGACCGAGCCGGTCGCCGGGCTCAAGCCCTACGAGCCGCTGCGACTGGTCGGCAGGGACGTGTACATCCGCGAGGGGTGCAACAACTGCCACTCGCAGATGGTGCGCCCGTTCCGCGCCGAGACCGAGCGCTACGGGCACTACTCGGTGGCCGGGGAGTTCGTGTACGACCATCCGTTCCTGTGGGGCAGCAAGCGCACCGGCCCCGATCTCGCGCGCGTGGGCGGCCGCTACAGCGACGAGTGGCACCGCATCCACCTGATCAACCCGCGCGACGTGGTGCCCGATTCGATCATGCCGGCCTATCCCTGGCTGGCCGCGACGCCCGCGGACGCGGGCACCATCGAGGCCAAGATGCGCGCACTGCGGGCGATCGGGGTGCCGTACACCGACGAGGAGATCGCGGCCGCGCCGAAGGAGCTCGCCGGCAAGAGCGAGCTCGACGCGATCATCGCCTACATGCAGGCGCTCGGCACCGCGCTAAAGGAGAAGAAGTGATGCCGGACATCAACGATTTCCGCGCGGTGATCACGCTGGTGAGCCTGCTCGCGTTCCTGGGCATCGTGGCCTGGGCCTACAGCGCGCGCCGCAAGCGGGGGTTCGACGAGGCGGCGCACTCGGTCCTGGACGAGACCGACGAGCAGGGCGGGCAGGCGTCCGTGCGGGGAGGCAAGAAGTGAACGACTTCACGAGCGGTTTCTGGGAGATCTACATCGCCGTCCTGACGGTGGTGTCGATCATCGCGTGCGCGGTCCTGCTCAAGGCGCAGACCGTCAAGCGCCCGAGGGGCGCCAAGGTCGAGACCACGGGGCACGTCTGGGACGAGGACCTCAGGGAGTGGAACAACCCGCTGCCGAGGTGGTGGGTATGGCTCTTCTACATCACCGTGGTCTTCGCGCTGGTGTACCTGGTCCTGTACCCGGGGCTGGGCGTGTACGCAGGCGCCTACAAGTGGACCTCGACCGGTCAATACGAGGCCGAGGTCGCGCGCGTGGAGGAGCGGATCGGCCCGATCTACGCGAAGTTCACCGCGCAGGACGTCAAGACCGTCGCCGCCGATCCGGCCGCGCGCGCGATCGGGCAGAACCTCTACCTCAACTACTGCGCGCAGTGCCACGCGACCGACGCGCGCGGCAGCCGCGGCTTCCCCAACCTGGCCGACGGCGATTGGCTGTGGGGCGGCGACCCGGAGGCGATCAAGGCGAGCATCGCCAACGGGCGGAACGGCGTCATGCCGCCGTTCGGCCCCGCGCTCGGTGCCGAGGGCACGAAGGACGCCGCGCACTACGTGATGTCGCTCTCGGGACTGCCGTCGGACTCGATCCGCGTCGCGCGGGGCAAGGAGAAGTTCGAGCAGAACTGCGTCGCGTGCCACGGCCCCGCGGGCAAGGGGAACCAGCAGCTCGGCGCGCCGGATCTCACCGACAAGATCTGGCTGTACGGGGCCGGCGAACCCACCATCATCGAGACGATCGCCAACGGCCGCAACAACGTGATGCCGGCATGGCAGGAGCGCCTCGGCGACGCGAAGATCCACATGTTGGCGGCCTACGTCTGGGGGTTGTCCAACCGCGGCGGCACGAGGCAGGCAGGGGGTCCGGACGTCGTTGCCGAGGGAAAGTAGTTGACGGAAGCAGCACGCGCCGCGGCGCCGCCCCCGCCGGTCGTCGAGCCGGCACCTCCGCCGCCCGGCGCGGACGACACCGAGCAGTCGCTCTACGAGATCCGGCGGAAGATCTATCCGCGGGCAGTGCACGGCTGGTTCGCCGCCTGGCGCTGGGCGCTGGTCTGGCTCACCCAGCTCGTCTACTACGGCCTGCCGTGGCTGCAGTGGAACGAACGGCAGGCCGTGCTGTTCGACCTGGCGGCGCGCAAGTTCTACATCTTCGGCTTCGTCTTCTGGCCGCAGGACTTCATCTACCTGACGCTGCTGCTGGTCATCTCGGCGCTTTCGCTGTTCCTGTTCACTGCGGTGGCCGGCCGGCTCTGGTGCGGCTACGCTTGCCCGCAGACCGTGTACACGGAGATCTTCCTCTGGATCGAGGAGAAGATCGAGGGCAACCGGGTCGAGCGGATGCGGCTCGACCAGGCGCCGATCGGACCGCGCAAGCTCGGGTTGAAGGCGCTCAAGCACGCGATCTGGATCGCATTCGCGCTGTGGACCGGCTTCACCTTCGTCGGGTACTTCACGCCGATCACCGAGCTCGGGCGAGAGGTTGCCACGCTCTCGACCGGACCGTGGGAGACGTTCTGGATCCTGTTCTACGGGTTCGCGACCTACGGCAACGCCGGATGGATGCGCGAGCAGGTGTGCAAGTACATGTGCCCCTATGCGCGCTTCCAGGGGGTGATGTTCGACAAAGACACCCTGATCGTGACCTACGACCCGGGCCGCGGCGAGCCGCGCGGACCGCGGTCGCGCAAGGCCGACCCGCGCGCGCTGGGGCTCGGCGACTGCGTCAATTGCGACATGTGCGTCCAGGTGTGTCCCACCGGGATCGACATCCGCAACGGCCTGCAGTACGAGTGCATCGGCTGCGCCGCCTGCATCGACGCCTGCGACCAGGTGATGGAACGGATGGGGTACCCGAAAGGGCTGATCCGCTATGACACCCAGAACGCGATCGAGCAGGGCCTGGGGCGCCAGGACGTCTGGAGGCACGTCCTGCGGCCGCGCGTGCTCGTCTATACGACGATCCTGACGGCGGCTGTCGTGGCGCTGGTGGCGAGCCTGTACTTCCGCGTTCCGCTGAAGGTGGAAGTGCTGCCCGATCGCGCGAGCCTGATGCGCGAGGTCGAGGGCGGGAAGCTGGAGAACGTCTACCGCCTGCGCGTTGCGAACACCGCGGAGGCGGCGCGGCGCTACCGCATCAGCGCATCCGGGCTCGACACGCTGACGGTCGCGAGCGAGACCGAGGTCGAGGTGGCACCGGCGACGACCGCGCAGTTCGCCATGCGCCTGCGCGTCGACCCGGGCGTGGCGGACAAGGGATCGCACCGGATCGAAGTGGTCGTGCAGGCCGCCGACGACCCCGCCGTGGCCGCCAGCGAACGCTCGGTCTTCCTCGTGCGATGAGAGCCGAAGCATGCCGAACCCGCCTGTGAAGCCCTGGTACCGGGAGCCCTGGCCGTGGCTCCTGATGCTCGCCCCGCTCGCTGCGGTCGTCATGGGCGCAGCCATGGTCGTGCTCGCCGTGCGCTCGAACGACGGCCTCGTCGTCGACGACTACTACAAGCAGGGGCTGGCGATCAACCAGACGCTCGCGCGGCAGCGCCGGGCGGCCGCGCTCGCCGTGCAGGTCGGCCTGGACTTCGCCGACGGGCGGGTCGTCGCGACGCTCGAGCAGCGCGGCGCACGCTCCGAGGCGATGCTGCTCACCCTCGTGCACCCGACCCGGGCCGGGCGCGACCGGCAGGTGCTGCTCGTACCGCGCGGCGGCGGCACCTACGCCGGCGAGTTCGCAGTTCCGGGTCCGGGGCGCTGGCACCTGGTGCTGGAGGACGCGGACCGCACGTGGCGGCTGTACGGCCTCTGGGAGGCCGGGGAGCGCAGCGTGCGTCTCGCGGCGGAAGGGCGAGCCGGTGAGTGAGGCCGGAGGCGAAGGAGGGACGTTCCGATGCGTGCGCAGAGACTGATCTGGATTCTTTGGCCGTCGTTCATCGTGGCGGCCGCCGCGACCGGCGTCTTCTTCACGCTGTTCGATCCGCGCGAGCTCCAGCTCTTCGGCCGCGAGCTCGGGTGGAGCCGGCTTGCCGTATACTCGGTCGGCTTCTTCGTGTTCTGGGCCTTCGGCGCGGCCTCGAGCGGGCTCACCTGCTTCTTCCAGCGCGGCTCGGCCGAGATCAACCGCTGCCCGCTGCCGCCGGCCGCGCGCCCGGAAGGCTGCCCCAAGCGGGAAGAGCCGAACGCGACGTGCCAATAACGACCCACATCGAGGAGGGGAGAGCATGTTCAAGAGGATCCTGATTCCCACCGACGGATCGGCGCTCTCGCGCAAGGCGGTCAAGGCCGGCGTGCGCCTCGCCAGGCAGACCAAGGCGAAGATCGTGGCGTACTACGCGCTCGAGATGTTCCAGCCGTACGTGTACGGCGACGGCACCGTGATCGACACCGCGACGCTGAACGCGTTCGAGCGGCGCGCGCGCGAGCAGGGCGAGAAGTACCTGGCACAGGTCGAGAAGGACGCGAAGGCGGCAGGCGTCGCTTGCGAGAAGGTCATGACCAAGCCCGCGACGCCGTACCAGGGCATCATCGATGCGGCCAAGCGCAAGAAGTGCGACGTCATCTTCATGGCTTCGCACGGCCGCGGCGAGCTCGCCGCGCTGATCCTCGGCAGCGTCACCCAGAAGGTGCTCGCGCACTCGAAAGTGCCGGTGCTGGTCTATCGCTGAGACTGCGCTCGGGTACGGGACCGGTAAGGCGGACCCGGCGGCTCGTCCGGTCCGCTATTGGCCGCGGCCGAGCAGCGCACGCAGGCCGTCGACGTGGAGGATGCGGATGTGCTTCTGCTGCACGCTGACGAGCCCTTCCTCCTGGAACTTCGAGAAGATCCGGCTGACCGTCTCCAGCTTGAGACCGAGGTAGCTGCCGATCTCCTCGCGCGTCATGCGCAGGTGGAACTCGGCGGGAGAGTAGCCGCGGGCGACGAAGCGCTGCGACAGGTTGAGCAGGAACGCCGCCAGCCGCTCCTCGGCGCGCATCGACCCGAGCAGCATCATCACCCCCTGATCGCGCACGATCTCGCGGCTCATGACCTTGTGGAACTGGCGCTGCAGGCTGCGCACCTGGTGGCTCGTCTCCTCCAGGCGCGCGAACGGGATCACGCACACCTCGCTGTCCTCGAGCGCGGTCGCGTTGCAGGCGTGCCGGTCGGCGCTGATGCCGTCCAGCCCCATGATCTCGCCGGGCATGTGGAAGCCGGTGACCTGGTCGCGGCCGTCCTCTAGGATCACGTTGCTCTTGAAGAAGCCGCTGCGGATGGCGTAGAGTGAGGCGAACGGGTCGCCGGCGCGATAGATGTTCTCGCCGCGCCTGACGCGCCGGCGCGTGTACACGAGCTGGTCGAGCTGCTCGATCTCGTTCTCGGATAGACCCATCGGCAGGCAGAGCTCGCGCAGGCTGCAGCTCGAGCAGACGGTCTTCAGCTGCGGGATGTCGATCGCCTTCAGGACGGGTTGCGCGGTCATGAGTTCCGGCGGCTGGCTGTCGTTCACGTGGGGTTGATCTGCGTCAATGCGGCGCTTCGGCGGTAAATCAGAATGATTCTCGCCTGTCCGGACACTCGCACATGAACACGAACGAACTCGACATCGACGCGGATCTGATCCGGCGCTTCGACCGGCCGGGCCCCCGGTACACCTCGTATCCGACGGCGGATCGGTTCGTGGAAGCGTTCGACGCGGATGCGTACCGGCGCGCGCTCGAGCAGCGCGCCATCGGAGGCGCAGCCCGTCGGTTATCATTATACGCTCACCTGCCGTTCTGCAACACGATCTGCTACTACTGCGCCTGCAACAAGATCATCACGCGCGATCACGGCCGCGCCGGCAAGTACATCCGGTACCTGGCCAAGGAGCTCGCCCTCGTCGCCCGCGCGCTCGGTGGCAGCCAGCGGTTGGAGCAGATGCACTGGGGCGGCGGCACGCCGACGTTCCTCTCGAAGGAAGAGCTGCGCGAGCTGATGGAGCTCGTGCGCGCGCACTTCGCGCTCGACCCTGACGGCGAGTACTCGATCGAGGTCGATCCGCGCTCGGCCGACGCGGAGACGATCCGCGTGCTGGGCGAGATCGGGTTCAACCGGCTCTCGGCGGGAGTGCAGGACTTCGATCCGGACGTGCAGCGCGCGGTGAACCGCATCCAGAGCTATGCGGAGACCGCGGAGGTGGTCGATGCGGCGCGCGACGCGGGATTCAAATCGGTCAACATCGACCTGATCTACGGCCTGCCGAAGCAGACCCCGGCGAGCTTCCACGAGACCATCAACCGCGTGCTGCAGCTCAAGCCCGACCGGATCGCGCTTTACAACTACGCGCACCTGCCCACCGTGTTCAAGCCGCAGCGGCGCATCGCCGAGGCGGACCTGCCGAGCGCCGAGACGCGGCTCGAACTGATGATGCTCGCGATCCGGCTGCTGACCCTGGCGGGGTTCCGCTACATCGGCATGGACCACTTCGCGCGGCCGGACGACGATCTGGCCGTCGCCCAGCGGCTCGGGACGTTGCATCGCAACTTCCAGGGCTACACGACGCGTCCGGAGTGCGACCTGATCGGGGTCGGCGTGTCCGCGATCGGCGCCGTCGGCGCGGCATACGTGCAGAACGTGAAGACGCTGGACGAGTACTACGATCGGCTCGACCTCGGCACGTTCCCGGTCATGCGCGGCCTCGAGCTCACCAAGGACGACATCGTGCGGCGCGCGGTGATCCAGGCGCTGATGTGCAGCTTCGAGGTGTCGACCGAGGCGATCGAGATCAACCATCTGATCGACTTCAAGCGCTACTTCGCGCCCGAGCTCGCCGAGCTGCGCGAGTACGAGCAGATGGGGCTGGTCGAGGTGAGCGACGAGTGGATCACGGTGACCCCGCGCGGCCGCCTGCTGGTGCGCGCGGTGTGCATGACCTTCGACTATCATCTGCGCACGGCGCAGGCCCGCGCCCGCTATTCGAAAGTCATCTGAGCTCCCATGGATTCGGCCCTGCTCGCGGCGTTCCTCGTCGGGCTCGCCGGCGGCGCCCATTGCGTGGGCATGTGCGGCGGCATCGTGGCCGCCGCGGCGCTGCGCGGCGGCGGCGCGCGGGCGATGGCGACCAGCGCCGGGGCGCTCGCGGCTCCGGGGGCGGAGCTCGCCGGCCAGGCGCTCTTCCATCTCGCGTTCAACGCCGGCCGCATGGCGAGCTACGCGGCGGCGGGTGCGATCGCGGGCGCGATCGGCTCGCTCGGGCTGCTGTTGGATGCGGTGGTGCCGGCGCAACTCGCGCTGCGGGTTCTGGCGAGCGGGCTGCTCGTTCTGCTCGGCCTGCACGTCGCCGGCGTCGGGAGCGCGGTGATTGCGTGGCTCGAGCGCGCCGGCGCCGGACTCTGGCGCAGGATGCGCTGGGTCGGTCGCGGGGTGTTCCCGCCCGATTCTCCGGCGAAAGCGCTCGCCGCCGGCGCCGTGTGGGGCTGGCTGCCGTGCGGACTCGTGTACGGCATGCTTGCCACCGCGCTGGTCGGCGGCGGTCCGGAGCGCGGCGCCGCCGTCATGCTCGCCTTCGGTCTGGGCACGCTTCCGAACCTGATCGCGGCCGGGCTGCTCGCCGACCGGCTGCGCCAGGCGATCAGGCGGCCGGGCGTGCGGCGCGCGGCGGGTTTCGCGATCGCCGCGCTCGGCATCGTCGCCCTGGTGCGGACGCCGGGGCTCGGCGCGCAGCTGCGCGAAGGGCTGCTCTGCCTGACGTGATTGCGGGAGGATTCCGGGGGTGGTGGGCGGTGCAGGGTTCGAACCTGCGACCCCTGCCGTGTGAAGACAGTGCTCTACCGCTGAGCTAACCGCCCTCCGTAGGGAGGGCGAATTTAACCACAGGCGGCCGCATCCGGTCAACGCGCGGCCGGCGGAGGACCCGGTGATCGTCGGTGTGCCGCGCGAGATCAAGACGCACGAGTACCGCGTCGGGCTGGTGCCCGCGAGCGTGCGCGAGCTCGTCGCGCACGGCCACGAAGTGATCGTCGAGCATGCCGCCGGCGCGGGCATCGGGGCGCCGGACGACGCGTACCGGGCGGCGGGCGCCCGGGTGGCGGAGACGGCGGAGGAGATCTTCGCCGCCGCCGACCTCCTCGTGAAGGTGAAGGAGCCGCAGCTCGCGGAACGCAGGATGCTGCGCGCCGACCAGGTCCTGTTCACCTACCTGCATCTCGCGCCGGACCCGGACCAGGCGCGCGACCTCGCCGCCTGCGGTTGCATCGCGATCGCCTACGAGACGGTCACTTCGGCGACCGGCGCGCTGCCGCTGTTGACGCCGATGTCGGAAGTCGCCGGCCGCATGGCGATCCAGGTCGGCATGCATTACCTCGAGCGCCCGCACGGCGGTCCGGGCATTCTCCTGCCCGGCGTGCCCGGCGTCGCGCCCGGAAAAGTCACCGTTCTCGGCGCGGGCGTCGTCGGCACGAGCGCGGCCCAGCTCGCCGCGGGCGTGGGCGCGCGGGTGGCCGTCCTGAATCGCTCGCCCGAGCCGCTGCGGCGCATCGACGCGCGCCTCGGCGGGCGCGTCGAGACCGCGCTCGCGACGCGCGATGCGATCGAGGAGCACGTAGCAACGGCCGACATCGTCGTGGGCGCGGTGCTGGTGGCGGGCGCGCGTGCGCCGCGGCTCATCGCCCGGTCGCTCGTCGAGCGCATGCGGGCCGGTGCGGTGATCGTCGACGTCGCGATCGACCAGGGCGGCTGCGCCGAGACGTCGCGGCCGACGACGCACGCCGATCCGGTATACGTCGTCGCGGGCGTCACCCATTATTGCGTCGCCAACATGCCGGGTGCCGTGCCGCGCACCTCGGCCGCCGCGCTCAACAACGCGACGCTGCCGTTCGTGCTCGCGCTCGCCGACCGCGGCTGGCGAGCCGCGCTCGAGGGCGACCCGCACCTGCGCAACGGCCTGAACGTCTGCCGCGGAAAGTTCACGCATCCGGCGGTCGCCGGGGCGCTCGGCGAGCGCCTCACCGACGCGCGCGCCGCGATCGCCGCCTGAAGCGCCGCGCGCGAGGCCGCGCGCATGACGTAGAATTCGCGCTCCTCCAGCCGATCCGCCGCCATGGTCCGCACGCGCTTCGCTCCCAGTCCCACCGGCTATCTCCACATCGGCGGCGCGCGCACCGCGCTCTTCGCGTGGGCGTACGCACGGCGGCACCGCGGCAAGTTCTTCCTGCGGATCGAGGACACCGACCTCGAGCGCTCGACCGAGGAGTCGGTGCAGGCGATCCTCGACGGCATGGCGTGGCTGGGTCTCGAGAGCGACCGCGACTACCACTCGAGCGGCGGCATGCCGATGCGCCAGATGGCGCGCCTCGAGCGCTACCGCGAGGCGGCCGACCGGCTCGTGCGCGACGGCCGCGCCTATCCGTGCTACGCGACCAGGGAGGAGCTCGACGCGATGCGCGAGGCGCAGCGCGCGCGCGGCGAGAAGCCGCGTTACGACGGCCGCTGGCGGCCGGAGAACGCGCGCGGCAAGACGCCGCCGGCCGGCGTGCCGCCGGTGATCCGCTTCCGCAACCCGGACGAGGGCACGGTCGGCTGGCTGGATCTCGTCAAGGGGCCGATCGAGATCGCGAACGCCGAGCTCGACGATCTCGTCATCCTGCGCGCGGACGGCGTGCCGACCTACAACTTCGGCGTCGTCATCGACGACCTCGACATGGCGATCACCCACGTGATCCGCGGTGACGATCACGTCAACAACACGCCGCGCCAGATCAACATCTACGACGCGCTCGGGGCGCCGCTCCCGCGGTTCGCGCACGTGCCGATGATCCTCGGGCCGGACGGCGAGCGCCTGTCCAAGCGCCACGGCGCGGTCAGCGTGATGCAGTACAAGGAGGAGGGCTACCTCGCCGACGCGCTGGTGAACTATCTCGCCCGGCTCGGCTGGTCGCACGGCGACGACGAGATCTTCTCGCGCGAGCAGCTGGTCGAATGGTTCGACCTCGAGCACATCAGCCGCTCGCCGGCGCAATTCAACCCGGAGAAGCTCGCCTGGCTGAACGGGCAGTACATCAAGGCGGCGGCGCCGGAGCGCCTGGCGGCGGACGTCGCGCCGCGCGTCGCGGCCGACGGCGGCCGCGTCGAGGACGGTCCGCCGCTGCCGGACGTGGTGGCGCTGCTCAAGGACCGCGCGCTCACGCTCGCCGAGCTCGCCGATGCGGCGATGATGTTCTACGGCGACGTGCACCCGACGGACGCGCTGCTCGCCGAGCACCTGACCGACGCGGTTCGCCCGGCGCTTGCCGAGCTCGCCGAGGCCTTCGCCGCGCTGCCCGAGTGGCGGGCGGAGACGATCGGTGCGGCGTTCGACGCCGTGCTGAAGCAGCACAAGCTCAAGATGCCCAAGCTCGCCGTCCCGGTGCGGGTGGCGGTGTTCGGGCTCACGCAGACGCCCTCGCTCTACCCGGTGCTCGCGCTGGCCGGGCGGGAACGGGTCGTCGCAAGGCTGCGCCGCTACGCGGGATGACCCCGCGCGGCTTTGCACCGGCCGCGGCACCCTTGTATAATCCGCGGCTTGCGGTTGGGGGTATAGCTCAGCTGGGAGAGCGCTTGCATGGCATGCAAGAGGTCAGCGG
>JAHDYJ010000082.1 GCA_023383795.1 Burkholderiales bacterium
CGGCAGGATCGGGTTGCCGATCACGTTGCCCTGCCCGGTCGGGAAGAAGTGCACGACGAAACCGGCGGCCGCGCACAGCGTGACCATCTCCGCGGCGGCGGACGACGAATCCATGAACCAGAGGCCGGGGCCGGTCGGCGCCTCGGCCTTGTCCAGCACGCCATCCACGAGGCACTTGCGCCCGATCTTCTGGATGTTGCCGAGCGCTTTCTCCTCGATCGTGGTGAGGCCGCCCGCGATGTTGCCCTTGGTCGGCTGCGAGTCCGAAAGATCGTCGGTCTTGTGGCGATTGATCACGTCCTGGTAGCGGTTGAACATGAACATGAACCGCTCGCGCACCGCGGGCGTGCGGCAGCGCTCCGCGACCAGGTGCTCACCGCCGGTGAGCTCGGTGGTCTCGCCGAACACGAGCGTGGTGCCGTGCGGGTAGAGCTTGTCGAACGCGTTGCCGACCGTCGGATTGGAGCCGCAGCCGGAGGTCGTGTCCGACTCGCCGCACTTGGTCGAGACCCAGAGCTCCTTGAGCGGGCGCTCCTCGCGCCGCAGCTCGGACGCCCACTGGACGTACTCCTTCGCCGCCTTCGACGCGCGCATGATCGTGTCGTGGTCCCCGTGCAGCTCGATGCCGAAGCCCGACACCGGCTTGCCGGTCGCGGCGATGCCGTCGACGACGCGCCTGGTCCAGCCCTCCTCGATGCCGATCACGACGACCGCCGCGACGTTCGGGCTCGACCCGGTGCCGATCAGCGTGCGGAAGTGCAGGTCGAGGTCGGCGCCGAACTGCAGCCGGCCGTAGGGGTGCGGCAGCGCCATCGTGCCCTTGATGTTGTTCTCGACCGCGAGCGCCGCCGCGTTGGAGAGGTCATCCACCGGCAGGATGATCACGTGGTTGCGCACGCCGACGCGGCCGTTCTCGCGCCGGTAGCCCCAGAACGTCGCCTTCGAGAGATCCATGCTCATCGCCTCCACCTGTTGCGCCTTGCCCCCGGCCCGGGCGGCCGCCTACCAGCGCTTGGTCTTGATGTTGTGCACGTGCGCGTGCTCGCCGACCTTGATCGGCGCGACCGTCCGGCCGATGTCCACGCCGTACTTGATCACGGTGGCGCCGCTCGCGAGGTCGCGGATCGCGAGCTTGTGGCCGATCGGGATGTCCTGCTGCGCCTTCACGCTGATCGTCTTGTCCTGGTCCATGACCCAGCCCTCCAGGCTCTGGCCGGACTTGACGCCCTCGACGACGACGACGCCGACCGAGTCGTCCTCGTCGTGCACGACGAAATGGATCATGGTGCGCCTCCTCGCCCGCGCTTCGCTTCGATCCGGGGAAGCCCGCATGCTAGCCCTGGCGCCGCGACCGAGTCAACTAGATGACTTGCATGTTTTGCGGGGGGTCGCTAGCATGCTGCCGCAGCGCGGTGCGCGCGCCCATGAACGAGCCACTCTCCGCAGGCGTCGAGACCCTCGCCCCGCTCTACAAGGCGGTGAAGCGCTCGCTTACGCGGAGCCTGATGCGCGGCGAGTGGCGGCCCGGCGCGGCGCTGCCGTCGGAGGCGCGGCTCGCGCAGCGCTTCGACGTGTCGATCGGCACGCTGCGCAAGGCGGTCGACGAGCTGGTCGCCGAGCGGGTGCTGGTCCGGCAGCAGGGGCGCGGCACGTTCGTCGCCACGCACGGCGCCAACCGCTACCTGTTCCATTTCTTCCACGTCGTCCCGCGCGACGGCGAGAAGACGCTCCCGATGCTCGAGACGCTCGCGTTCGCGCGCGGCACCGCGACCGCCGACGAGGCGCGGCGGCTCGGCATGCCGGTCGGCGCGCGGGTCATCCGCATCCGCAACCTGCTGCGCATCGCCGGCGACCCGGTCATCGTCGACGACATCGTCCTCTCGCGCGGCCGGTTCCCGGATCTCACCGAGCGGATCTTCCGCGAGCGCGACAGCACGATCTACCACCTCTACCAGACGCGCTACGGCATCAACGTCGTGCGCGCCGTGGAGCGGCTGCGCGCGACGCTCGCCGACCGCGCCGTCGCGAAGCTGCTCGGCGTCGCCGCGGGCGCGCCGCTGCTCGAGATCAACCGCATCGCCCTGACCTACCGCGATCAGCCGGTCGAATGGCGCCGCAGCCTGGTCGACACCGCGCGGCACGAGTACCTCTCGGACCTCGGCAAGGGCGCCGAGACGCCGGCATGAGCCCGCCCGGCGCCGCGCGCGGGACGTGACCGCCACCGCGCTCGCGCTGCTGCCCGACTTCGGCCTGATCGTGCTCGGGCTCGCGCTCGCCCGGGTCACCGGATGGTCGCCGGCGTTCTGGGAGGCGATCGAGCGCCTCACCTATCACGTGCTCTTCCCCGCGCTGCTGTTCTACGCCAACGCGCGCGCCCGGATCGACCTCGGCGCGGCGGCGCCGCTCCTCGCGGTGGTCGTCGCCGCGCTCGCGAGCGGCATGCTGCTCGCCCTCGCCGCGCGCGCGGCGCTGCGGCCGCCGCCGGCCGTGTTCGCGGGCGCTTTCCAGTGCGCGTTCCGCTTCAACTCGTACATCGGGCTCGCGCTCGCGGGCCGTCTGTACGGCGAAGCGGGCGTCGCGCTGATGGCGCTCGTGATCGGCGTGTGCGTGCCGCTGGTGAACGTCGCCGCGGTGTGGGCGCTCGCGGCACAGTCGCGCGGCGGCGTGCTGCGGGGGCTCGCGACCAACCCGCTGCTCCTCGCGTCGGCGGCGGGCGTCGCCTGGGGTGCGCTCGCATTGCCGCTGCCGGACCCGGCGCAGGTCATGCTCGCCCGGATCGGCAACGCCTCGCTCGCGCTCGGTCTGATCGCGGTCGGCGCGGCGCTGCGCTTCGAGCTGCCGCGCCACGAGGCCGCGTTCGCCGGCGCGATCCTCGCGATCAAGCTCGCGGCGGTGCCGGCGGTCGCCTGGGCGCTCGGGCTTGCGGCCGGACTCTCCGCGACGGCCCTCGGTGTCGCGGTGGCGTTCGCCGCGCTGCCGGCCGCGTCCTCGGCCTACATCCTGACGGTGCGCATGGGCGGCGACGGCCGGACGGTCGCGATCCTGCTCTCGCTCGGCACCGCGCTCGGTATCGTCACGCTGCCTCTCTGGCTCGCGCTCGTGGCACCGCGCTAGCAACGGCACAGTCGCGGCACCGGCCGAGCGGCGCGAGGGATGCGTCAGATGTCACGGCCGGATTCCGGCGGCGCCCGCCGGCGTCCCGGCGTGGCATACGTCTTGCGAGCCTGGAACGGAGCCGCGTTCCGCGCTGGCGGCGGCGGCAACGTGCCGCCGGACCCCCGCGCGGGCGTCCCCGACCGAATGCGCGCAAACGACCGCCTCTCCTCCTCGCCGCCATCGGCGCCGCAGCGGCGCGCGCACGCCGGTGCGCGCGGACTGACCGTGCTCGAGCTCATGATCGGGCTCGCCATCCTCGGCGTGCTCGCGGCGATCGCGCTGCCCGCGTACACCGACTACCGCGAGCGGCTGCGCGTGTACCAGGCAGTGAGCGAGATCGGCGAGCTGCAGACCGCGATCGACCGCTACATCGACGACAACCGCGCCCCGCCGGCAAGCCTCGCGCAGATCAACCGGGGCGGCATGCTCGACCCGTGGGGCCGGCCCTACCAGTACCTCGACCTGACCACGTCGCCGCCCGGCGCGGCGCGCAAGAACCGCAACCTCGTGCCGATCAACTCGTCCTACGATCTCTACAGCGTGGGCAAGGACGGCGATTCGGTGGGTCCGCTCACCGCCAAGGCGAGCCGCGACGACGTCGTGCGCGCGAACGACGGCAAGTTCATCGGGCTCGCCCAGGACTACGAGCCGTGAGGCGCCTGGTCGCGTCGCTCGGAACGCGCGTAGCACGGCGCGTGCTCGCGCTCTTCCTCGTCTGCGCGCTGCTGCCGGTGATCGCGGTGCTGCTGCTCTCGTACGCACACGTGCAGCGGTCGGTGACCGATCAGCGGCACGCGCAGCTGAGCCAGCTCGCTGACCAGTACGGCGCCAACGTGCTGGAGCGGCTCCTGCTCGCGCGGAACCTGTCGCGCGCACTGGTTGCGGCGCCGCAGCGCGGCGCGAGAGACGACCTCGGCCGCTATTTCGAGGCGGTCGCGGTCGTCGACCCGGGCGGCGTGACGCGCTTCGTCCACGGCGAAGGATCGGACGTTCCGCCCGATGCGGCGGCGCTCGCCGACAAGCCGCCCGCCGAGAAGCCCGCGTTGCGCACCTCGCGCGCGGCAAGCGGCGCGCGCGCCGTCTGGCTGTTCACGACGACCGAGGCCGGGACCCAGCGCCCCGCGCTCATCGCCGCCCGCATCGCCCGCGGATATCTCTGGGGCGCGCCGGACGACCTGCCGTATCTCACCGACGTCTGCGTGCTCGACGGCATGCCCGAGCCGCTGCACTGCTCGGAACCGCTGCCCGCGCCGGCACTGCGCGGCGTGCGTGCCGAGGTCGCTCGCGCGACCGCCGGCCAGCTCGCATGGACGGTCGGCGGCACGGCCCATGTCGGCAGCTACCGGGAGCTCTTCCTCCCCGGCCAGTTCGACGCTCCGAGCTGGACCATCGTGGCCGGCCAGCCCGAGGCGCACGCCCTGGCGCCGGCGCGTGCCGTGCGCGAGCTCGTCCTTCCGGTCGGGCTGCTCGGCCTGCTGATCGCCATGCTCCTGAGCCTGGTTCAGGTTCGCCGCACGATGGGGCCGCTCGCCGAGCTCACGGATGCGACCAAGCGCATCGCGGCGCGCGACTTCGATTCGCGCGTCGGCGTGTCGCGCGACGACGAGTTCGGCGAGCTCGCGCAGGCCTTCAATACCATGTCCGCGCGGCTCGGCCGGCAGTTCCATGCCCTGGACGCGCTCGCCAGCATCGACGCGGAGATCCTGTCCAAGG
This sequence comes from Burkholderiales bacterium, assembly GCA_023383795.1. Lineage (GTDB taxonomy): Bacteria > Pseudomonadota > Gammaproteobacteria > Burkholderiales > SG8-39 > JAABRB01. The sequence goes on from JAHDYJ010000082.1 coordinate 4,870, forward strand.
TCGATCTCGATCGCATCGTCTCGATCCTGCTCGGCCGCATGAAGGCGGTCGTGGACGCCGACTGGCGCCTCGTCCTCCTCGCGGAGGACGCCGGCTCGGGCGTCTTTCGCCCCCGGTCGGACGACGCCGCGGGCCTGAACCTTCAACAATCGATCGAGCTCCCGCCGGAGGAGGCCGTCCGCCTCGCCGGCGCGCCGGACGGCGTTGCGCTCGGCCGACCGCAGGATTCGGATCCGCTGGCGAGGCCGTTTGCGGATACGGGCGCGGCGAGCCTGTTCGCCGTGCCGATCGCCCTGGACAGCGCGCTCGCAGGGGTGATCGTGCTCGGCTATCGCGAGGAGCGGACGCCGACTGTGGACGAGGTGCGACTGGTGCGCGACCTCGGCGACCGGGTCGCGGTGGCGCTCGCGACCGCCGCGCGCGACCGCGCCCTGTACCGCCAGGCGCACTACGACGCGCTCACGCAGCTCCCCAACCGGCTGCACTTCATGGAGCTCTTCGCGCGCGAGACCGGACGGGCCGAGCGCCAGGGAACGCGGCTCGCACTGCTGTTCGTCGACCTCGACGGCTTCTCGGCGGTGAACGACACGCTCGGCCACGCGGCCGGCGACGAGCTCCTGGTGCATTCCGCCGCGCGGCTGCGCGCCTGCGTGCGCAAGGCCGATCTCGTCGCGCGGCTCGGCGGCGACGAGTTCACGATCCTGCTGCCCGATCTGCGCGAGCCGAACGACGCGGCGATCGTGTCGCAGCACGTGATCGACGTCCTCTCGCAGCCCTTCACGCTCGCCGGCACCGAGACGTTCGTCGCGGCGAGCATCGGCATCGCGCTCTTCCCGGGCGACGGCGCCACGCCCGAGGAGCTGCTGCAGAACGCCGACATGGCGATGTACCGCGCGAAGGAGCAGGGCCGCGGCACGCACGTCTTCTTCGAGGAGGCCATGAACCGCGAGGCCCGCCGCCGCGCCGATCTCGATCGCGAGCTGCGGTACGCGCTGGACGAGGGGCAGTTCCTGCTCTACTACGAGCCCCAGCTCGACGTGCGGACCGGCCGCATCGCCGGCGCCGAGGCGCTGATCCGCTGGCACCACCCCGAGCGCGGGCTGGTGCCGCCCGGCCAGTTCATTCCGATCACCGAGGACACCGGCCTGATCGAGCAGATCGGCGAATGGGTTCTGCAGGAGGCGTGCGCGCAGTTCGTCGCCTGGCGGGCCGCCGGGCTCGATCTCGGACACATGTCGGTCAACGTTTCGCCCCGGCAGTTCCACCGCCGCGTATTTCCCGAGATCGTCGGCCGCGTGCTGCGCGCGTCGGGGATGCCGGCCGAGCGGCTTCAGCTCGAGGTCACCGAGGGCGTGCTGGTGGATCAGACCGGATCGGCCGATTCCACGCTCGCGCAGCTGGTCCGGCTCGGCCCGCGGCTCGCCATCGACGACTTCGGCACCGGCTACTCCTCGCTCGCCTATCTCAAGCACCTGCCGGTGTCGACGATCAAGCTCGACCGGTCGTTCATCCGCGACATCGTGGCGAGCGAGGACTCGCGCGCGATCGCGCGGTCGGTCATCGCGATGGTCCAGGCACTGCGCAAGGAAATCGTGGCCGAGGGCGTCGAGACGTCCGATCAGCTCAAGCTGCTGGTGCGCTGGGGCTGCGATTCGGCGCAGGGCTATTACCTGGGGCGGGCCATGCCGCCCGCGGACTTCGACCGGCTGGTGCGGGAGTGGCAGCCGCCCGCCGAGACCGCGGGACCGCAGCAGAAAGTGAGCTCGCTCTCTTCGCGCCCGTAGCCCGGCGGGCTACTTGCACTTCAGGTTCGCCTGCACGTCCGCGATCGGCTTGGTGCAGTCCTGCTCGTTCACCGTGCGCCCTTCGAGCATCGGCGGCCCGTTCCACGGACGCCACTCGCCGCTCTCCTGCAGCATGGCGGCGTAGATCGCGACACCGGTCGCCGCCGCGAGCACGTTCGCGGCGGTGGTGCCGAGCGAGACGCTGACGTAGAGGCCGGTGCCGCCGGCGATGACGGTGGTCGTCGTCGCGGCGGCGCCACCGGCTGCCGGGGCCGCCGCGGCCGTCGACGCGCCGTAGCTCGCGCCCATGGCGTACTCCCAGCCGCTGCAGCCGGCGAGCGCGGCGGCACACGCCACGACGGTCAGCACGCCCACCGCCCGGCGCCCGGGGACGACAAGGCTGGAACTGCGTTCGAATCGCATGCAGCGATTGTAGCCGTTCCAGCCCGCCCGAAAGGCCCTTGCTAGAATGAAGGCCGGCCGCATCGCCAGTGGAGGGTCCATGCAGAAGCCGCTCGAGATCGTTCCCGCCAAGAAGGCGGACTTCGTCCGCTCCCGCACCGACAAGTACTTCACGAAGTCGCGCGAGATCGTCGAGCGGTTCGGCGACCGCACCGTGACGTACGGGGTGTTCATGCGCCGGCGCGTGGTCTGCGCGATCAACCCGGCGATCGAGGCGCTGCGCGAGTACTACCCGGCCGACGCCACGCCGCTCGCAATCACCCGCAACTACGAGGAAGGCGCCTTCGTCCCCGACCAGAAGGCGATCTTCACCTACTCCGGCTCCTACGCGAACTTGCTGGAGCTCGAGACCCTGGTGCTGCAGCGGGTCGGCACCGCGTGCGTGTCGGCGTTCAACGCCTACAAGATGGCGATGAACCTGCCCAAGACCGCGTTCATCGACATGCACGCGCGCCACGCGACCGGCGACGACATGAGCCAGCTCGCCGCGTACGGCGCCGCCGTCGGCACCCGCATGGCCAAGCTCGCCGGGGCGGTCGGCTTCGTCGGCTCGTCGCAGGACCTGACCGCCCCGTACTACGGCCAGGCGGCCGGCTTCGGGACGATGCCGCACAACCTGATCGGCTACGCCGGCTCCACCCTGCGCGCGGCGCAGATGTACGTCGAGACCCATCCGCAGGATAACCTCACGGTGCTGGTCGACTACTTCGGGCGCGAGTTCAGCGACGCGCTCGAGGTCTGCCGCTGGTGGTACAAGGAGCACCTGCCCTCCCTGTCGAAGGCGGACCGCACGCTGTCGCTGCGCCTGGACACCCACGGCGACCGCTTCGCGGAAGGCCTCACCTACGAGAACTCGGTCGAGCTCGTGGCCAACTGGCTGCACGTGCTGAACGAGTACGAGGCGGTGCGCAACGTGATGGGCGAGGATGCGTTCGACTCCGACACCCTGAACGTCGTCAAGGACCGCGTGCGGCGAGTGCTCTTCGGCACCGGCGTGTCGCTCGCGGCGGTGATCAAGCTGCGCCAGACGCTCGACCAGAACGGCTTCAACGCCGCGAAGATCGTCGCCTCGTCGGGCTTCAACCTGTTCAAGTGCAAGATGTTCGGCAACGCGCGCGCGCCGGTGGACGTGATCGGCACCGGGTCGTTCATCCCGGACCCGTACAACGACACGTTCGCCACCGCCGACGTGTTCCTGTTCGACGGGGAGTTCAACGTCAAGCTCGGCCGCGAGAAGCTGTTCCAGGGCCTCAAGCCCTGAGGGACGCCGCCGGCGCCGGACTTCGACGACGGAGGGCCGATCCATGGCGTACAAGTCCATTCTCGTGCACGTCGACGCGAGCCGGCCGGCGCCGGCGCGCCTGGACGTGGCCATCGAGCTTTCGCGCGCGCTCGACGCGCATCTCGCCGGGCTCGCGATCCTGCCGGAGCTCGCGCAGCCGGCGACGATCGAGGTGCAGTACGGTCCGGAGCTCAGGGCCGCGCAGGCGCGCGCGGCGCGCGAGATGCTGGATCCCCTGCGCGCGGCGTTCGAGCAGCGCACGCGGGCGGCCGGATTCGCGACCGCCGAATGGCGCGAGGCGACGGGCGACCCGGTCGCGACCGCGGCGCTACACGCGCGCTACGCCGACCTGGTCGTGCTCGGCCAGGTCGACCCGGAGGACGACCGCACGCGCGTCGCGCCGGGCTTCGTCGACGGCTTCCTGCTCGCCGCCGGCCGGCCGGTGCTCCTGGTGCCGTATGCCGGCGCGATCGAGCGCCTGGGCCGTCGCGTGCTGGTCGCCTGGAACGCCTCGCGCGAGGCGACCCGCGCGGTGACCGACGCGCTGCCGCTGCTCGAGCGCGCCGAGAAGGTCACGGTGCTGTCGATCGATCCGGAGCCGAGCGCGGGCGGCCACGGCGAGGTGCCCGGCGCCGACCTCGCGCTCTATCTCGCCCGCCACGGGGTCGAGGCCGAGGCGCAGCGCACGGGTTCCGACGGCGTCGACGTCGGCAACACGCTCCTCTCGCGCGCGGCGGACCTCTCCGCGGACCTGATCGTGATGGGGGCATGGGGACGCTCGCGCATGCGCGAGCTCGTCATGGGCGGCGCGACGCGCACCGTCCTCTCCGACATGACGGTCCCGGTGCTGATGTCGCACTGAGGCGCGCGATCGAGCTCACGCGCCCGCGGCGCGCATGCGCTCGAAGGCCGCCTCGAGATCCGCCCGCAGGTCCTCCGGCGCCTCCAGGCCCGCGTGGACGCGCACCAGCGGCCCGGCGAGCGGCCAGCGCGTCGCGCTGCGCAGGCCCGCGAGATCCACCGGCATGATCAGGCTCTCGTATCCGCCCCAGGATGCGCCGATGCCGAACAGGCGAAGGCCGTCGAAGAACGCCTCGAGCGCGCGGGGCGCGACCGGCTTCAGCGCGACGCCGAAGAGCCCGCAGCCGCCGGTGAAGTCGCGCTTCCACAGCGCATGGCCGGGATCGCCGGGAAGGCCCGGGTGCAGCACGCGCTCCACCTCGGGGCGGCGCGCCAGCCACTGCGCGAGCCCGACGCCCGTCTCCCACTGGCGCGCGAGGCGGACGTGCATCGTGCGCAGGCCGCGCTGCGCGAGATAGACGTCGTCGGGGCCGGCGCACTGGCCGAGCTCGTAGGTGGCGCTGCGCAGCCGCGGCCACGCCGCCTCGGTGGCGGCGGCGGCGCCGAGAATGAGGTCGGAGTGGCCGCCGACGTACTTGGTCACGGCCTGCACCGAGACGTCGACGCCGTGCGCGAGCGGGCGGAAGTGAAGCGGCGTCGCCCACGTGTTGTCCATGATGACGGTCGCGCCGTGCCGCCGGGCGGCCGCGGCGATGGCCGGCACGTCCTGCACCTCGAACGTGAGCGAGCCGGGCGACTCGACGAACACGACCCGCGTCGCCGGCCGCATCAGCGCCTCGATCGCACCCGCGGCGAGCGGATCGTAGAACGTCGTCTCGACGCCGAGCCGCGCGAGCGTGTGCTCGCAGAAGCGGCGCGTGGGGCCGTACACGCTGTCGGTGACGAGCACGTGGTCGCCCGCCGCGACGAAGGCCAGGATCGGCACCACGCACGCGGCGAGCCCCGACGGATAGACGACGGCCCGGTGCGCGCCTTCCAGCTCGGCGAGCGCCTGCTCGAGCGAGCGCGTGGTCGCCGTGCCGAGCATGCCGTAGTAGGTGCCCGGGAGGTCCTGCGCGCGCCGGCGCTTGCGCTCCTCCCACTCGGCGAGATTGCGCGCGAGGATCGTCGAGGCGTGCAGCACGGGCGGGTTCACGACGCCGTCGAAGCGCTCCGGCTCGCGCCCGGAATGCACGATCCTCGTCTCGTCATGCATGCGCCGGTCGTCCCTGCTCGTCATGGCGTGGGCGATTCTGACAGCAGACGGCCGGGCGTGCGAGCGTCGCGCCCTCGGCAGCCGGCGTCGCCTCCTCGACGGCGCTGTCGGCCGCGGCCGCGGTCTACGGCGCGCGCGGGCGCGCCGGTACCTGCCGCAGCGTGCGCGGACCCCCGCCGGCGGGTCCGGTTCGTGACCGAGTCGACGTTGTGCGCGACGGCCCCGGCCCCGTCTCCCGGTGCACGGCCGCCGGCGGCGCGAATCTTGCACGTCCCCGCGGATGCCCGGTGTCCGGCAGGGGGTCGGCCCGGGTGCATACCGACACAGGAACGGATGGCGACCAGCCAAGACGCCGCGAAAGGGGATCTCGCACCGCTCGTCTACGCCGAGCAGGTCGCCACCCTCTATCGCCTCGCGCCCTTCACGCTCGTGATGTCGGTGGTCGCGGCGACGTTCACCTGGGGCATTCTCGACTGGGCGACCGCCTCGGCGTCGCTCGGCGCGTGGCTCCTCGCGCACCATGCCGTCATTCTCGGCCGCTACGTCCTCGTGCGCGCCTACGAGCGCGCCGCGCCCGCGCCGGAGGCGGCGCGCCGCTGGGGCAGGCGGTTCGTGGCCGGGACGTTCGCGACCGGCCTCGTCTGGGGCCTGATCGGCACCGCGCTCCGCCCGCCGGTGGGCCACGAGCTCGCCGGCGTCGCGATCGTCATCATCATCGCCGTCGGCGCGGTCGGCCTGTTCACGCTCGGGCAGCTGCTCCCCGCGTACGCCGGCCTCGCGGCCCCGCTGCTCGCGCCGGCGCTCGCGGCGCTGATGGTGTCCGACGGCGCGGCCGAGCGCAGCTACGGCATCGTGCTCGGCGTCTTCGCGTTCGTCGCGCTCAGCAACGCGCGGCGCGGCGCGCGCAGCTTCGCGGACTCGATCCGGCTGCGGCTCGAGATCGTCCGGACGGCGGAGGAGCGCGAGCACGCCCGCGCGGCCGCCGAGGCGGCGAGCCGGGCGAAGTCGCAGTTCCTGGCGAACATGAGCCACGAGATCCGCACGCCGATGAACGGCATCGTCGGCATGGCCGAGCTGCTCGCCTCGACCCGCCTGGACGACCGGCAGCGGCGCTACATCGAGGCGCTGCACCGCTCGGCCGAGAGCCTGCTCGACATCATCAACGACGTCCTCGACCTCTCCAAGATCGAAGCCGGCCGGCTGGAGCTCGCCACCACCGACTTCGACCCGCGCGCGACCGTCACCGAGGTGGTGGAGCTGATGCGCGTGCGCGCCGAAGGGAAGGGCCTCGCGCTCGAGCTCCGGGTCGCCGACGCGGTGCCGCCCCGCGTCCACGGCGATCCGATCCGGCTGCGGCAGGTCCTGACGAACCTGGTGGGCAACGCGATCAAGTTCACCGAGCGCGGCGGCGTGCGCGTGTCGATCGGGCCGGAGCCCGGCGCCGCGGCGCCGATGCTCAGGGTCGAGGTGGCCGACACCGGCATCGGCCTCACCGCGGAGCAGTCGAGCCGGATCTTCGAGGCCTTCACGCAGGGCGACGCGTCGCATACGCGCAAGTACGGCGGCACGGGCCTCGGGCTCGCGATCTCGCGCGACCTCGTCGCGCTGATGGGCGGCGAGATCGGCGTCTCGAGCCTGCCCGGACGCGGCGCGACGTTCTGGTTCACCGTCGCCGTGGCGCCGGCGTCGGCGTCCGCCGCCGAGCCCGCTGCGGCGGAGCCGGCCAGGCTCGCGCCGCTCGCCGGCCGCGTCCTGCTGGTCGAGGACAACGAGCTCAACCAGGTGGTCGCGCGCGGCATGCTCGAGGCGCTCGGCCTGACGGTCGTCACGGCGGCGAACGGCCTCGAGGCGATGGCCGCACTGGCGCAGCGCCGCTACGACCTCGTCCTGATGGACTGCCAGATGCCCGAGCTCGACGGCTTCGAGGCGACGCGCCGGATCCGCGAACGCGAAGCCGCGGGCGGCGTGCGGCGCTCGACCATCGTCGCGCTGACCGCCAATGCGGTGTCAGGCGACCGCGAGCGCTGCATCGCCGCCGGAATGGACGACTATCTCGCGAAGCCGTTCCGGCTGACCGACCTGCACGAGACGTGCAGCCGCTGGCTGCGTGCGAGCGCGGCGGAGGCAGTGCCCGCGGCCGCCGCCGACGCGCCGGTCGAAGCCGATGCCGGCACGCCCGTTGCGCTCGACCCCGCCGCCCTCGAACGGTTGCGCGAGATGCAGCGGCCGGGGCAGCCGGACGTGGTCGCCGCGGTGGTCGGACTGTTCATCGACCGCTCCGCGACGCTGTTCGCCTCGCTGCGCGAGGCGACGGCGGCGGCGGACGCCGCGGTCGCGCGACGGGCCGCGCACAGCCTGAAATCGAACTGCATGCACGTCGGCGCGAACGGGCTCGCGGCGCTCTTCAAGCGCGCGGAGCTCGCCGCCGGCGACGCCGACCTCGCGGCGGTCGCGCGCCTCGCCCAGCGGATCGAGCCCGAGCTGAACGCGGTGCGCGAGCAGCTCGCCCGGACCTACCGCCCCGGCGGGATCGCGCCGGCGGCGCGCGTCGGCGCCAAGTGGCCGCGGACCGCAGCGCATGCGCACTGAGCGCTCTGCGCCGACCGTGCTCCTCGTCGACGACGACGAGATGGACCGGTTCCTCGTCGGCCTCGCGCTCGCTGCGGCAGGCTACCGCGTGGTCGAGGCGCCGTGCGCCGCGACCGGGCTCGACCTCGCGCGGCGCGAGCGCCCCGACGTCATGGTGATGGATTGCGTCATGCCCGTGATCGACGGGCTGGACGCCTGCCGGACGGCGCGCGCGGACGCCGTTCTCCGCGACGTCCCGATCGTGATGCTCACCGGCCTCGAGGATCCGCGCCTCGCCGAGCGTGCGCGGACCGCGGGCGCCGACCGCGTGATCCTCAAGTCGACCGACACGGCGCCGCTGCTCGACGCGCTTTCGCTCGCGCTGCGCGCAAAACGCGTGCCCGCCGGGCTGCACGCCTGAACGGCGCGTTCGCGCGAGGCCGGCGCGACCCTTCCCTTCCCAACCGCCCTTGTAGATCCTCTCTTTCGCGACCGCATTCGCATTTCGAGATAGGTTCTAGGCCTTTCGGCCTATCGATTTCTCTTACAAAACCGGTTCACGCTTCGCCGTCCATTCTGCGAAAGGACTGCGAATTCAGGCGGTATCGAGTCCTGGCGCGTCTCTTGCAATTGCGTATTCAGAGTTGCGTCCAGTCGCATGCGGCAACGGCGGCGTATGAACGGCGAGCGGTTCGGCAACGTCCTGAGATCCAGCGTCCTCGCGCTCGCGCTATCGGCGTCAGCGAGTTCCGCGGCGCTCGCCTCCTACACCCAGGTGGTGTTCTTCGGCGACAGCCTCTCGGATACCCGCAATCTGTATCTCAGCACCGGGAACACCTTTCCCGTCTCGCCCCCCTATTTCGACGGCGCCTTCTCGAACGGCCCGCTGTGGACGGAGATCCTCGCCGGCCATCTGGGCCTGTCCGCGACGCCTTCGCTGCTGGGCGGCACCAATTTCGCGTGGGCCGGCGCCACCGTCATCGACTACGGAAGACCGCAACCGGAGATTCCGCAGCAGCTCGCCCAGTACCTCGGGACGGTCGGCAACGTGGCCGATCCTGCCGCCCTTTACGTGATTCTCGGAGGCGGCAACGACGTCAACGACGCCGGTGACGATCCGGCCACTGCGCCGGCCAACATCGTCGCGGCGGCCAACGCCGTCGATGGCATGGTCGATGCGCTCTACGCGGCCGGCGCTCGCAACATCCTCGTGGGAAACCTCCCCGACGTCGGCAAGACGCCTTTGGCGGCGGCGGGGGGGCCGGCAAGCGCAGCCGGTGCGACCTTCCTGACGAATCTTTTCAATGCGACGCTCGAGGGCCTGCTCGACGACGATATGGCGGCATTCGCCGGCCTGGACCTCTACCGCCTGGATTTGAACACGCTGCTGGACAGCGTGATCGCCGACGCGGCGGCGTACGGATTCAGCAACGTCACCGACGCCTGCAAGTCCGGCGACCTGGGCCTTCCCGGACCGGTGTGCGCCACGCCGGATTCCTATCTGTTCTGGGACGCCTTCCATCCCTCTGCACGCGCCCACCGGCTGATCGCCAACGCCGCGTTCGCTGCGGTGCCCGAGCCCGCGTCGCTGGCGCTCCTGGCCGTCGCCCTCGCCGCACTCGGCTTCTCTCGCGGCCGCAAGGCGCGCTGAGCAGCGAGCGATACCCGGAGGACGCCCGCCGCGTGCGGGCAATCTCGCGCCGCCGGCGGCAGTGGATTGCTGCACTTCGACCCAAGTGTGACGCACTCGGGGAATGCGCTTGGTTGGTGCCGGCTAGAGGACTCGAACCCCCGACCAACTGATTACAAATCAGCTGCTCTACCAGCTGAGCTAAGCCGGCACGGCGCGTCGATTATACCGGCCGGAAGGCGGGGCTCCGCCGGTGGGGATGTCGGAGACGCGAAGCCCGAGGCGGCGGTGTCGGGCGCGGCGGCGCCGGAGAAGCAAACGCCCGCTGGCCTCGCGGCCGGCGGGCGCTTCCAGCGGGTGGCGGTGGGCTACTTCAGGTGCTTGTTGATGTACTTCGTCATCTCGAACATCGACACCTGCTTCTTGCCGCCGAACAGATCGCGCAGCTTCTCGTCGGCATTGATCATGGTCCGCTTGATCGAATCCTGGAGCTTGTTCTTCTTGATGTAGTCCCAGATCCGCTTCGTGACCTCGGTGCGCGGCATCGGCTTGTTGCCGATCACGGACGCCAGCATGTCGCTCGGCGTCATCGGCTTCATGAACGAGGGGTTCGGCTTGCGCTTGGCGCGGGTCTTCTTCGCTGCCTTCCTACGTACCGTCGTCTTCTTCATCATCTTCTTGGCGGGCTTCTTCGCCGCCTTCTTTGCTGCCTTCCTCTTTTTCGTGGCCATTCACTTCTCCCGTAGTTGGTTATCGAACTGGGGCCCTCCCCAGGGGCTGCCGGCTCGGGCGCAACGTATTCTAACCACGTGTCATAGGAAATTGCATCAACTTTTCGAGGGAAAAACGGGGGTGCTGTCGTAGCGGTGAGACAGCGTCGGCGCGCCGCTCGCGCTCGGGACTCGTCGGCGGTCGCGTCGCGCGCCGTCGCTGCGCGGGCGCGTGCGGTCGGTCGCGCGCCTGCGAGCGCGGGTGCGGAGGCGGCGGGACCAGGCGCCGCAGCGCCTGCAGTCGGGCGCGCGGCGACGCGCGGACCTCACTTGATGCGACGGAGGGACGGGCGGCCGCCCCGAGGGGCGCTCGGCGGCTGGGGCGGCTCGGCGCCGGCGGACGAGGCCTCCTCCGACGCCGCGGCCGGCGCGACGCGATCCCCGGCCGGCGCCGCCGCGTCGGCGACCTCGAACGACATGCCCTGACCGTTCTCCCGCGCGTAGATCGCAGCCACCCGCGCGACCGGAATCCAGATCTCACGGGCCACGCCGCCGAACCGGGCCGCGAACTCGATGGCGTCGTTGCCGATCTTCAGCCGGTTCGCCGCGAGCGGCCCGATGTTGAGGACGATCTCCCCGTCCCTGACGTACTCCCGGGGGACCCGCGTCGCGGCGTCCGGCACCACCGAGATGTAAGGCGTGCAGCCGCTGTCGACGCACCACTCGTAGAGGGCGCGCAGGAGATAGGGCTTGGTGCTCTGGGGACGGGTCATCGCCGCTCGCAGGAGCCGCCGGGTGCGGGCGCGATCGAGTTTAGACCGGGCGGCGCGCGGCTGCCACCGCGCCAGGGAGGTCGCGGGACGCCTCCGGCCTCACGGCCGTGGGGATTCCCGCCTCCGCCGGCGCGACATCCCGGGTCCCCGTCCGCGCGCCGGATGACCGCCCGCGCGCGTCGCTGGATCCCCGCCTGCGCGGCGGGGATAGCGGCGCTCGCGCGGTCACTTGCGCATGACCTTCTCGGCCGGGGTGAGCGCGTCGATGAACGCCGGACGGCTGAAGATCCGCTCGGCGTACTTCATCAGCGGCGCCGCCGACTTCGGCAGCGACACGCCGTAGAAGTCGAGGCGCCACAGCAGCGGGGCGATGGCCACGTCGAGCATCGAGAACTCGTCGCCGAGCATGTACTTCTGCTTCGTGAAGACCGGCGCGAGCTCGGTCAGCCGGTCGGCCACCTGGCTGCGGGCCTTCTCCTGCTGCTTGGCGTTGCCGTTCTCGAGGAAGTCGATCTGGCTGAACAGCTCGACCTCGAAGTTGAACAGGAACAGGCGCGCCCGCGCGCGCATCACCGGGTCGGCCGGCATCAGCTGCGGATGCGGGAAGCGCTCGTCGATGTACTCGTTGATGATGTTCGCCTCGTACAGGATCAGGTCGCGCTCGACCAGCACCGGGAGGCGGTTGTACGGGTTCATGACCGCGATGTCTTCGGGCTTGTTGAACATGTCGACATCGATGATCTGGAAGTCCATGCCCTTCTCGTACAGCACGATGCGGCAGCGCTGCGAGAACGGGCAGGTGGTACCGGAATAGAGATTCATCATGGATTGATCCTCGGGATGCCCCCGCAGGGGGCCTCGCGCAGCCGGCCGCGGGCTGCGGGAACGGGGTCGCGACGCGCCGGCGCCGCCGCGCCGCGCTTCCGTGTGCGGCGCAGCGCCCGGCAGCGGAACGCGTCAGTGCACGTCTTTCCAGTACTCCTTGTAGAGGAGGTACGAGAGCACGATCAGGATGCCGATCGCGAAGAGCACGAAAAGGCCCAGCTGCTTGCGCTTGGTCTGGGCGGGCTCGCCCATCCACACCATGAAGTTCACCAGGTCGCGCACCGTGCGGTCGAACTCGACCGGGGTCTGCGAGCCCGGCTGGACCGTCTCGAAGGTGACCTTCTTCAGCACGCCGCCGTGGCCGTCGCCGACCTCCTTGCCGTCGCGCATGACGGGCTCCTCCCTGCGGATGCGCTCGCCCTGCAGGTGCCACATGACGTGCGGCATGCCGACGTTCGGGAACACCGTGTTGTTCCAGCCGGTCAGCGTGGAGGAATCGCGGTAGAAGCCGCGCAGGTACGTGTACAGCCAGTCCGGCCCGCGCGAGCGCGCGATCACCGACAGGTCCGGCGGCGCGACGCCGAACCACTCCTTCGCGTCGGCCGGCTTCATCGCGGTGCGCATGTACTCGCCGATCTTGTCGGCGGTGAACATCAGGTTGTCCTTCACCTGCTGCTCGGTGAGGCCGAGCTGGAGCAGCGTGTTGTAGCGCACCAGCCCGGCGCCGTGGCAGCCGAGACAGTAGTTGACGTACGTGCGGGCGCCGGACTGCAGGCTCGGCAGGTCGGCGAGGTCGATCTCGACGCGCTCGAGCTTCACGTCGACCTCGGCGGCGCGGACCGGGGCGGCCAGGACGAGCGCGGCGGCGGCGAGCGCGGCAAGCGGCGCGGCGAGCGCGCGGGCGGTCTTTCCGGTTCTCATTTGCTCACCCTTTCCGGCACCGGCTTGTGGCTGTCCCACCTCGAGTACCACGGCATCAGGAAGAAGAACGCGAAGTACACGAGCATGCCGATCTGCGCGACCAGCGTGCGCCCGGGCGTCGGCGCCAGCACGCCGAGGTAGCCGAGCACCGCGAAGGCGACGACGAACAGCGCGAGCGCCGTCTTGTACAGCGGGCCGCGATAGCGGATCGATTTGACCGGCGCCTGGTCGAGCCACGGCAGCGCCAGGAAGATCAGCACCGAGACGCCCATGAACACCACGCCCCAGACCTTCGCGTCGAGCGTGAAGAATCCGGCGATCACCACCAGTGCGCCGACCGCGACCGCGCCCTTCAGCCGCGCCGAGCGCACGCGCAGGATCGTCATCACCGCGAGCGCGGCGACCGCGAACGCCATCACCGGCATGATGCTGTCGGTGGTGGCGCGCAGGATCGAGTAGTAGGGCGTGAAGTACCACACCGGCGCGATGTGCGCCGGCGTCTTCAGCGGATCGGCGGGAATGAAGTTGTTGTACTCGAGGAAGTAGCCGCCCATCTCCGGCGCGAAGAACATGATGATCGCGAAGACCAGCAGGAAGACCATCGCGCCGAAGATGTCCTTCACGGTGTAGTACGGATGGAACGGGATGCCGTCGAGCGGGATGCCGTTCTCGTCCTTGTGGTTCTTGATCTCGATGCCCTGCGGGTTGTTCGAGCCGGTCTCGTGCAGCGCGATCAGGTGCGCGACGATCAGGCCGACGAGCACCAGCGGGATCGCGATCACGTGCATCGCGAAGAACCGGTTCAGCGTCGCGTCCGAGATGACGTAGTCGCCGCGGATCCAGATCGCGAGGTCCTCGCCGATGAGCGGGATCGCGCCGAACAGGTTCACGATCACCTGCGCGCCCCAGTACGACATCTGGCCCCACGGCAGCAGGTAGCCGAAGAACGCCTCGGCCATCAGGCAGAGGAAGATCAGGCAGCCGAAGATCCAGGTGAGCTCGCGCGGCTTGCGGTGCGAGCCGTACAAGAGCGCCCGGAACATGTGCAGGTAGACGACGATGAAGAACGCCGACGCCCCGGTCGAGTGCATGTAGCGGATGAGCCAGCCCCACGGGACCTCGCGCATGATGTACTCGACCGACGCGAACGCCTGGTCGGCGTCCGGCTTGTAGTGCATGGTGAGGAAGATCCCGGTGACGATCTGGATCACCAGCGCGAGCAGCGCGAGCGAGCCGAAGAAGTACCAGAAGTTCATCGTCTTCGGCGCGTAGTACTCGGCGACCTGCGTCTTCCACAGGACCGTCATCGGGAACCGGTCGTCGATCCAGTTGAGCGTGCGGCCGAACCAGGTCGACGAGTCGTAGGCCGGGGCTTTCGCTTCAGCCATCGGTCATGCTCCTTTGGTGTCTTCGCCGATGACGACGGTCGTGTCGGAGGCGAACCGGTAGGGCGGGACGATCAGGTTGTCCGGCGCGGGCATGTTCTTGTACACGCGCCCGGCGAGGTCGAACAGCGAGCCGTGACAGGGGCAGAGGAAGCCGCCTTCCCAGCCCGCCGGCATGGTCGGGTCGCCGGCCGCGAACTTGTCGGTGGGGGAGCAGCCGAGGTGCGTGCAGATGCCCACGACTACCAGGAGCTCCGGCTTGATCGAGCGGGTCTCGTTCGTGGCGTAGGGCGGCTGGTTCGCACGCTTCGAATCCGGGTCGAGCAGCTCGTCGCGCACCTTCGCCAGGTCGTCGAGCATCTCCTTCGTCCGCCGGATGATCCAGACCGGCTTGCCGCGCCATTCGACGATCATCAGCTGCCCGGGCGCGAGCCGGCCGACGTCGGCCTCGACCGGCGCGCCCGCGGCTTTCGCCCGCTCGGACGGCGACCAGGAGTCGAGGAACGGCCACGCGGCCGCGGCGGCGGCGGCGCCGCCGGCCACGCACGTGCCGATGATCAGGTTGCGCCGCTGCGGATTCATCGGGCGCGGCGGCTGGAACGAAGCGCCGCCCGGCGCGCTCGCGGTTGCGTCGGATGAAGAGCTCATGAGGAGGGGAGACTCCGGTAGGGTGGTTGTGACTGCACTGGCGATCGGAAGGCCTGGATTCCGCGCAGCGCGCGATTATACCGGACGCACCGGTCCGACTCCAAATTTGTCGCGCTAATCGGCTGAAAAGACAGGCGAATTTTGATCCGCCTCAAATCGGGCGGAGCCTCGGACCGGGCCGCGTCGCCGCGATCGGCGCGGGTGCGCCCGCTACACCGGGTTGGGCACGTCCACGAAGCGGTGCGCGATGTCGAAGCGCGCGGCGAGGTGCTCGCCGAGCGCCTGCACGCCGAAGCGCTCGGTCGC
>JAHDYJ010000083.1 GCA_023383795.1 Burkholderiales bacterium
GCTGCATGATGATCGCGATGTCGGCCTGGCCGCCGCAGTTGATCTCGCAGCACGAGGTCGAGAGCTTCACGCGGTTCGGCATCTCGCACTTCACGAACTCCTCGTAGAGCTCGTCCATCAGCGCCTTCACCACGCCCGAGGCGTCGGTCCCCGGGATGTCGCAATGCAGGAAGCCTTGCGTGTGCGCGATCATCGACACCGAGTTCGCGGTGCCGCCCACCGGGAAGCCGGCCTCGGTGAGCGCGTTGATCAGCGGCTCGACTTTCCTGCCGTCGGCCACCATGTACTCGACGTTCGAGCGCGCGGTGAAGCGCAGGTGGCCGTCGGCGTACCGGTCGCCGATGTCGCACAGCTTGCGGATCGTGTGGAGGTCCATCTGCCGCTGCGTGCCGGCCTTGACGGTCCAGATCTCGTCTCCGCTCGCCGCCCGGTGATAGAGCACGCCGGGCTTCGGGTGGTTGTGGTAGACCCACTTCCCGTAGTTCTCGCGCATCACCGGATGCAGCAGCGGCATCGGGTCCGGCACGCCGCTCTCGATCGGTGCTCGGTGCTCAGCAGCCATGTCTCTCTCCTAGGCCCTCGCCGCGCGGGCGATCAGGCAGCGTCCCGCTTGTGTTCTTCCTGCAGCTCTTCCCACTTCGCCACCTGCTCGTCCCAGTCGTCGGTGCGGACATAGGGATTCGCGCGCGGCTCGACGATCATGTTCGGGTCGATCGGCAGGCCGACGCCCTCGAGGAAGTTCACCAGCCCGATGCGGTCGATCGTCTCGCCGATCCGCTCGTGCTCGAGCGCGTTCTCGGCGAAGAAGTCGATCACGTTGCGCGCGAGCTCGCCGAGCTTCTCCAGATCCTCGTCGGTCTCGAGCTTCATGAACGGCACGATCACCGTGCCCATGGTGGAGCCGATCTTGAGCACGCTCTTGCCGCCCACGAGCAGCGTCACGCCGCGGTCCTTGCCCGGGAGCAGCGCGCCGGGCATCACGTTCAGGCAGTGCATGCAGCGCACGCAGTCGTGGTTGTCGATCTCGAGCGCCTGGTCATCGCTCAACCGCACCGCAGTGACGTGTGCGGCCTTCGACTCGGTGCCGGCCTTCTTGACCGAGAGCGCCCTGGTCGGGCAGCGGGTGACGACGTCGTTCACCAGCTGCTCCATGCCGTGCTCGGCGAACCAGGCGCGGGCGAGCGTTTCGTTCGCCTGGATGTTGTCGCGCCACGTGCCGATGGTGGCGAAGTCCGAGCGCTGGATCGAGTTGACGCAGTCGTTCGGGCACCCCGAGAACTTGAACTTGAACTTGTACGGCAGCGCCGGGCGGTGCATGTCGTCGAGGTTGGCGTTGATCACGCTGCGCAGCGCGCTCGCCTCGTCGAAGCAGGACATCTCGCAGCGGGCCGCGCCGACGCAGGACATCGAGGTGCGCAGCGCCGGGCCCGCGCCGCCGAGGTCGAAGCCCGCCTCGTTCAGCTCGTCGAAGGCCGTCTGCACGTGCTCGGAGGTCGCACCCTGGAACATGATGTCGCCCGACTGGCCGTGCAGCGCGATCAGGCCCGACCCGTGCTTCTCCCAGATGTCGCACAGCTTGCGCAGGGTCGCAGTGTCGTAGTGCATCCCCGCCGGCGGCTGCACCCGCAGGGTGTGGAACTCCGCCGCGGCCGGGAAGCGCGGCTTGTCGTTCTCGTCCTTGAGCTCGGTGAAGCGCGGGATGACGCCGCCGCCGTAGCCGTACACCCCGACGGTGCCGCCCTTCCAGTAGCCCTTCTTGTCCTGGTAGGACGCCTCGAGCTGGCCGAGGAGATCGACCATCATGTCGTTGTCCTGCGCCAGGCGCTTGAGGCCGGTCACGAAGCTCGGCCACGGCCCGGACTCGAGCTGGTCGAGCATGGGCGTCTCATGCATCTTCTTCGGCATGGTTGCTCCTTCGGTGCGTGGCCCTCTGCGGCGCCCTGCTGGCGGGACGCCTCTGTTCCGTCACCGTTGCCGGTGATCCGGGCGAATCTAGCGCCCGCGACGCGCAGTCGAAATCGCCCCGGTAGGGGATGCGCGATTACCCGATCGGGGAGGGTCCGACCTACCCGAAAGGGGTAGATCGGCGCTCCCCCACCCGAGGAATTGGCACGGCGGGGCGCGCTGGTTTCAATCGTGGTCTGTCACCCACTCCGCCCGGAGCCCGAGGGCATGGCCGCGCTCACGCCGCTCGACGAGTTCACCGTACCGCTCGGCGGCCAGCAGGTCGCGCTGCAGCAGATCGACCACGTCGAAGGCGGCATGCGCCTGCTGCGCGTGCGCATCCGCGAGGGCAAGCGCTTCACGGTCTTCGACATCGACGCCGGGACCGCGCGGCGCTGGGGCAAGGTCCTGCTCGACTGGTCGGGCGCGCACGGTGGCGCAGACGCCGGCACGCCGTGAGCCGCTCCGTGCCGCCGGACCCCGGATTCGTCGACCTCGCCTTCCCGCTCGCCGGCGGGCGGCTGCCGCGCGATCACTCGCTTGCCTTGTGGGACGCGCTCGCGCGCGCGCTTCCGTGGCTCGAGCACGACGAGCGCGTCGCGGTCTTCCCGATCCGGGCCGCGTCCGTCTCCGACGGCAGCCTCGCCGTGAACCGTCACAGCCGGTTGATGATCCGGCTCCCCGAGGCGCGGGTGCGCGACGCGCTCGCGCTCTGCGGCACCGCGCTCGACGTCCACGGCGCACGCCTGGAGATCGGGCGGGCGCTGACGCGGGCGCTCATCGCGCACGGCACGCTGTATGCGCACCGCGTCGCGTGCGCGGCCGCGGACGAGAGCGTCTTCGTGCGCGAGGTGGCGGCCGGGCTCGCGACGCTCGCCATCGGCGGCGATTTCATCTGCGGCCGGCGCACGGCCACGGCCGGACCCGACGGCACGCTGGTCGGGTTCAGCCTGATGCTCACGGGGCTGAAGCCCGCGGAGTCGCTGCGCCTGCAGATCGCCGGCCTGGGCCCGCATCGGCGGCTCGGCTTCGGCCTCTTCATCCCGCACCGCTCGACCGCGGCGGTCGGCAGCGACCGCGCCGCCGAAGAGCAGCACGCCTTCCGCTGATTCGAACCCGTCTCGAGGACACCCGCACGATGACGCACGCCACAGGGCAACGGACGACCACCAAGCACGACGTCGCGCTGGATCTCAGCGGGCTTGCATGCCCGGCGCCGCTGCTCGGCGCAAAGCAGGTCATGGACGATCTCGCGCCAGGCCAGGTGCTGATGCTCGTGTCCGACTGCCCGGGCACGTTCGACGACCTCTCGGCATGGGTGAAGTACACCGACCACGAGCTCGTCGGGCACGAGAAGGTCGAGGGCAAGCGCGTCGCCTTCTACCTGCGCAAGGGCAGGAGCGCGCCGCCCGCGGCGAATGCGGTCCTCGACATCCGCGGGGTGTCCTGCCCGGGCCCGATCGTCGAGGCGAAGAAGCTCCTCGACGGCATGCGGCCCGGCGAGATCCTGCGTCTCGTCTCGAGCTGCCCCGGCTCGCCCGCCGACGTGCGGGCGTGGGTCAGGACGACCGCGCTCGAGCTCGTGGAGGTTCGCGAGCCCCAGCCGAGCACCTACGAGTTCTTCGTCCGCAAGAAGTGACCGGTGCGGCGATGGCGCTCAGGGTCAAGACCGTCTGGTTCAAGAAGGCCGCCGGCCCGCGCTCGCCGGCCGAAGTCGGCGGCGTGCTCGCCTCGACCATCTGGCGGCTCGCCGACAACGCGGTGACCGGCCTCTCGAAGGCCGACTACGACATCATCACGCCCGAACGCGGCATCCGCATCCTCGGCGAGATGGCCGCGTTCCTGCTGCACTTCACCGACCGGACCGTGCACGGCCGCGTCGGCGAGGACGAACGCGCGCGGCTCGTGCAGGCCACCGGCGCCCGCCTCGCCGACGTGATGGTGGAAAACATCCATGCGATGGTCGGCGACGACGGCTTCGACTACCGCGGCAACTTCATCGACATGCTGAACCGGCGCGCCGCCGAGTACGCGGAGTTCGCGTTCGATCCGGCGCAGCCGAGCTTCGACGTGCTGCGCTACCTCGCGCTGGCGATCCGCGAGCTTGCGGCCGGCGCCGATCAGCCCTGGGTCGCCGACCAGGTGATGGAGATCCTCGCGCCCGAGGCGCTCGCCACGCTCGAGAAGACGATCGACGGTTTCTACCCGGCGCGGGAGCCCGCGACGTGATCCCCGCGGCGAGCCCGTTCCACCCGGACAACGCCGTCGCGTACCGCGCGTGGCGCGAGGCGAAGCTCGCCGCGTATCCGGAGCGGGCCGCGGACCTCGTCGTCGAGATCGGGAATCCCGCCGCGCTCAGCCGCGGCGAGCGCGAGGCGATCCGCGCGCGCTGCCGGACCGCGAACATGGCGATCTACGCCGCACGCCGCGCCCGGACCGGCAAGGACGGCCTGCGCGCGCTCGGGTCGCAGCTCGGCCTCGTGCGGCTCGACCGCAACGTGCTCGCCGACGAGGACGGCATCTCGCGCCTCGCCGCCTCGGATGCCCCGGCGAAAGGTGACTACATCCCGTACACGAACCGCCCGATCAAGTGGCACACCGACGGCTACTACAACCCGCCGGCGCGGCAGATCCGCGGCGTGATCCTGCACTGCGCGGAGCGCGCCGCCGCGGGCGGCGGGAACGCGCTGCTCGATCACGAGCTCGCCTACCTGCGGCTGCGCGATGCCGATCCGGAGCACGTCCGCGCCCTCGCAGAGCCGGATGCGATGACCATTCCGCCCCGCATGGACGACGCGTGTGTCGCACGTCCGGCGGAAACGGGGCCGGTGTTCTCGGTCGATCCGCAGAGCGGCGCGCTGCACATGCGCTACACGGCCCGCACGCGCAGCATCGCGTGGAAGCGGAGCCCGCGCACTCTCGCCGCCGTCCGCGCGCTCGCGGACCTGCTGCGCGACCCCGCGACACCGGTCTTCCGCATCCGGCTCGAGTCCGGAATGGGCATCGTGTGCAACAACGTGCTCCATGACCGCGCGGGCTTCCGCGACACCCCGGCCTGCCGGCGCCTCGTGTACCGCGCGCGCTACTACGACCGGGTGGACGTCGATGAGTGACCGGCCGCCGATCGTTCGTCCACCGGCCGGCGGGCCGCGCGCGGCGCGGGGCGCGTCCGCGCGCGGCGTCGTGCATCTGGTCGGCGCCGGTCCGGGCGACCCGGAGCTCCTCACACTGCGCGCCCTGCGCCTGCTGCAGCAGGCCGACGCCGTCCTCTACGACCATCTCGTCTCCGACGCGGTGCTCGCGCTCGCCCGCGCCGGCGCCGAGCGCGTGTACGTCGGCAAGGAGGAGGCCAACCACGCGCTGCCGCAGGCGGAGATCAACGCGCTGATGGTGCGCCTCGCGCGCGCCGGACGGCGCGTGGTGCGGCTGAAGGGCGGCGACCCGTTCATGTTCGGGCGCGGCGGCGAGGAGGTCGAGGCGCTCGCCGCGCACGGCATCCCGGTCGAGGTCGTGCCCGGCATCACCGCCGCGGGCGGCGCCGCCGCCTGCACCGGAATCCCGCTCACGCACCGCGAGCACGCGCACGCGTGCGTCTTCGTGACCGCGCACCGGCGCGAGGGCGGTCCGGACGTCGACTGGGCCGCGCTCGCGCGTCCCGGCCAGACGGTGGCGATCTACATGGGGCTCGGCCGGCTGCCCGAGATCGCACGCCGCCTGATCGAGCACGGACGCGCCGCCGAGACCCCCGCAGCGCTCGTCGAGCGCGCGACGACCGCCGAGCAGCGGGTGCTGACGGGCGCGCTCGCGACGCTGCCCGACCTGGCGCGCGCGCACGGCGTGAAGCCGCCGGCGCTCATCGTCGTCGGGGAGGTGGTCGCGCGGCGCGCGCGGGTTGCGGCGCAGCCCGGCGAGGTGCCCGATCCGGCCTGCCGCCGGCCGCCGACCGCCGTCGCGGCGTCAGCGCGGGAGACCGATCCACTCCTCCGGCCCGTCGCCTGACGGGGCGCCGTCCGAGGGCCCGCCGTGCGCCTCCGTGCGCGCCAGGCCGTGCAGCTCGCGGGCGAGCTCGGCGGCCGCGCGCTCGTCGAAGCCGCAGCGCGGATCGATCGAGATCAGCCGCACGCCGGCAGGATAGTGGTCACCATCGTCGTCGACGACCACCCAGGCATCGCCGGCCGCCGCGTTGCGCTCCAGATAGCCGAGCATCTCGCGGTGGCGGTACGCGCCGGTGAGATCGGCCGACTCGGGCGTGACGCCGACCACGCGCGGCGCGATGTCGGGCGAGAAGAGCTCGCGCAGCGAATCGAGCGAGAGCCCCAGGCGCCACGCGGAGGCGACCACGACCCGCGCGCGCGGGTGCGCCCGCAGCACGTTCTCGAAGCGTTCCAGGCAGTCGCGGTCGAACCGGAACGGCCGCGACGTGAGCCGCCGCATCACGCCGTCGAAATCGAGAAAGACGTACACGGGTTCCTCGGAACGGGTGTGCCGGCGGGCGCGGCGCGGATGAGGGAAAGGCGGATGGGGAGGCTCGTCCGGTGCTGGCGGCGGCCGGGGCAGACCCCCCCCGGCACCGGCCAGATCAGGAGCCGCACCGTACCTGCGGCGCGCAGCGCTGGCAATGCTCCTTTTTCACGCTCGCTGCGGGACGCGCACCGCAATGTGAAGCATTTTGCACCCCGGTAAATTCGTCCCGGCGGCACGGCCGCCCGGCCGATGCTCCGCCCCGGCGGCCTCGGCATGCGCCTTGCTTGAGCGGCTCATGCGTACGGCTTGACGCCGATTTCGACCTGCGGAAAGCGATGGCGCAACGCGTCGAGAAACGCCCAGGGATCGTCGGGCGTCACCACGATCTTGCGCGGGGCGAGATCGAGCACCACCGCGCGCTGCGGGTCGGTCGCGAACGCGCGATAGCGGCCGAGCTTGCGGTTGCTGAACAGTCCGGCGATGCAGAAGAAGCCGCTGTTCCCGAAGAGCCGCAGCGACCTCGCCGTCGCCTGGTGATCGGCCCACGCGCCGCGCAGGCCGTCGAGCGCGATCCGGTCGGCCCACAGCAGCCGCTCCACGTGCAGGCCGGCGGCGTCGAGGCGATACCCGCGGATCATGAAGAGCGACGCGACCCCGATCAGCACGATCGCCGCGGCGAAAAAGGCGAGCGGGACCGCGCTCGACTCGCGCCCCGGCGCGGCGTGCCACATCGCGAACGGCATGCCGAACAGGACCAGCGTGGCGAGCGCGGTGGCCGAGCGCAGCATCAGCCCCCAGGGCGCGGCGAAGCGCACGACCGGCGCGCCGGCTCCCGCCGGCGGTCGCGACGCCGCCGCGTCGCTCATCGGCCGGCGACCTCGCGCAGCGCGGCCATCGGCCCAACCCGCCGAAGCGCCGCGAGATCGTCCGCGTCGCGGACGAACAGCGAGCCGGCGAAGCCGAGCGCATTGATCGAGATCGCGCCGAAGTGCTCGCGCGCGCGCGGCACGGCGAGCATCCAGCGCCCGGCGACGAGCAGGCTGTACGGCGCCGACTGGCTCGGCACGTCGCCGCGCTCGACGGCGCGCACGCCGATCGCCTCGAGCAGCGCGCGATACAGCGCGGCGAGGCGCGTCGGCTCCGCGACGGCGGCGGGCGCGGATTCGCGCCACGCGAACGCGTGCGGAAACCCGAACGCCGGCACCCGCACGATCCCGGCCGCGCCCGCGACCGGCGCGAGCACCGGCTCGATCGGCACCGCCGGCCCCTCCGGGGCGAGCGGCAGAGGGACCATCTGCAGGTGCTTGTGCGGCTGGCTCGCGCCGGCGACGACGCCGCCGTTGTAGAAGCCGAGCGACGGCATCTCCGCCATGCACGCCGCGAGCGCGGCGAAATCGCTCTCGTCGAGCAGCGTCTCCTGGTCGACGTACGCACGGGTGACGATGAGCAGGTGGCCGTCGAGGACGTAGAACTTGTTCAGCACCGCGCAGTGCGTGTCCGACACGTCGGCGACGAGGAGCCCGGGCTCGGGCGGCAGGAACGGATTGGACGGCGCGCCCGCCGCCGCCCGCGCCGCGCGCCGGTGTCCTTCCAGCCGCTTCAGCGCGAGGCTGGAGACGCGCCGCACGACGAAGCGCACGCCGCCGTCCTCGATCCTCTCCTGCTCGGTCTCGATCGGCTGCAGCGCGCCCGACGCGAGCGCGGCCGCGCGCACGCGGTCGACCGCGGCCGCGAGCGTGCCGGGCCGGAGTCGCGTCGGACGGAGTTCGGTCATGCCGCTCGGCGCGGGGCCTGCAATCAGGCGCTGCGCGCGATCCGCGCGACGAGACGGCTCTTGATGATCTTGCGCGTCGGCGTGAGCGGCATCTCGGCGACGAGCTCGAGTCGCTCGGGCAGCTTGTAGCGTGCCACGCCGCGCTCGAGCAGGTAGGCGCACAGCTCCTCGAGCCCGGGGGAGCGCTCGCTGCGCGGGACGATCACGCAGCATGCGCGCTCGCCGAGCACCGGATCGGGCACCGGCACGACCGCCGCCTGCATCACGTCCGGGTGCGCGTCGAGCAGGTCCTCGACGTCGCGCGGGTTGTACTTGACGCCGCCGCGGTTGATGAGGTCCTTGCTGCGGCCGGTGATGCGGAAGTTGCCGCCGGCGTCGCGCGCCGCGAGGTCGCCGGTCCGGAACCAGCCGTCCGCCGTGAAGGCGTCCGCGTTCGCCTCCGCGTTGTCGAAGTAGCCCGGGAACATCAGGCTGCCGCGCACCTGGAGCTCGCCTTCCTCGCCCGGCTCGAGCCCGGCGCCGTCCGGGCCGACCACGCGCGCCTCGGTGCCCGGGCTCGGCCGCCCTGCGGTGAGCGCCGCGACCTCGATCGGATCGTCGGGCCGCGTATAGAGGCCGGCCTGCGTCTCGGTCATGCCCCAGAGCTGCGTGAAGCGGCCGTTCGGCAGCCGCGCCGCCACCGCGCGCGCGAGCTCCGGCGGACACGCGCTGCCCGAGGCGATGACCAGCCGGACGCTCGAGAGGTCGGTGGCGTCGAGCAGCCCGATCTTGAGCAGCGCGGCGAGGTGCGCCGGCCCGACGAAGAGAACGGTAGGCCGGCCCGCGGCGACCGCCTGCGCGAAATCGGGCGGCGTGAACGCCGGCAGCAGGAGATTGGTCGCGCCGACGCCCGCCGCCAGGTGGAAGCTGTACAGGCCGAAGAGATGCGAGTACGGCGCCGCCGAGAGCACCACGTCGGCGGCGGTGATGCGGTGCTCGGGCGCGCCCATGCGCGCGTTGCCGAGCGTCGCCTGCTGCGTCAGCGGCACCGCCTTCGGGTTGGCGCTGGTGCCCGACGTGTAGAGCAGCAGGAACGGATCGGCCGGCGCCGGCGCGAGGTCGTCGGGCAGGTCGCCGGCGCTCGCGAGCACTTCGGCGAAGGATCTCGTTCCGGGCACCGGATCGCCGAGCGCGATCACGTGCTCGAGCGAGGGCAGCGCGAGCGCGGCGGCGGCCGGCTCGTGGTCCTTGTTCCGGCTCAGGCAGACGAGCGCGCGCGCCCGGCTGTGCGCGAGCAGCGTCCTCAGCTCGGCGGCGCGGTACGGCACGTGCGCGGTCGACATCACCGCGCCGATGCGCGCGATGCCGAGATACGCGACCAGGAACTCGGGCACGTTCGGCAGCTGCACCGACACCACGTCGCCGCGGCCGATGCCGAGGCGGTGCAGGCCCACCGCGAAGCGCTCGGCGCGCCGCGCGAGCTCGCCGTAGCCGAGATCGCCGTCCGGCCCCCTGATCGCGGCACGCTGCGGCGCTTCGGCCGCGCGCGCCGCGATCCAGCCGGCGAGCGTGTCGTTCCCCCACCAGCCGGCCTCGACGAACCGGCGCACCTCCTTGGGATCGAAGCGCAGCGCCTCGCGCAGCGCGAGCGCGTCGGCGCGGAAGCCGCCGCGCGCCTCGAGCGGCACGTAGCGGTCGGCGCGGAAGCGGCTGCCGCGGCCGAGCTCGTAGAGCCGGTGGTAGTTCCGGCGGCGGAAGCGGCGCACCTCGGTGAGGACGCGGATCGCGAGCACCTGGTCGCGCGTCAGGCCGAGCACCGCGGCGATCTGCGCGTCGCTCATGCCGAGGTCGGCGCGCTCGGCGTCGACGCGATCGAGCTCGAGCAGACGCACCGGGTCGCCGCGGCGGATCTGGACGTTGTTGGAGAGGCGCCAGATCGCGTCGGCATAGCTCGCGATCATCGCCTCGGTGACGCCGATCTGCTCGAAGGTGAGGCCGCGCGGCACGGCGTCAATCCTTCCGGTCGGCGGCCTGCGCGCGCCGGATCGGATCGGCGAGGGGCGCGCGCGTGGCGATCGGGCACACGCGCATGCACTCGAAGCACTGCGCCAGCAGGCCGCCCGATCCGACCGACATCTTGTACCAGAGCAGGCTCGCGTCCGGATCGAACAGCGTGCGCTCGCGCGCCGCGGCGTCGCCGGCGGCGAGCGCCTCGGCGAGCACCTCCGGCACCGCCTCGTACTGCTGGGTGAGCTCGGCGCACTTCGCCATCTCGTAGCGCATCTCGGCCTGCCGCCCGCGCTCGTCGATCGTCCCGGACAGGCACTGCACCGGGCAGAACTTCATGCACGGGGTCTGCCCGGTCTTGCGGTACATGTCGACGCAGGAGGGCGCCGGGCACGGGTTCGTCGCGAGCGGACGGTCGGGCGGGAGCTCGAGCTCGGTGAACACCGACGCGTAGTACATGTAGCCGAACTCCGGGTGCAGCAGGATGTCGCCGGCGAGCGAGCGCGCGCCGATGCCGGCGAGCTCCGCGTGCAGCTTCAGGCTCTGCAGCGGGATGCGCGCCCCGCCCTCGGGGTCCATGTCGGGCGGGCAGTAGATCGCGCGCGCGCGAAACCGGCTCTCGATGAAGAACGAGCACCCGTAGGCGATCGAGTAGGCGCGTCCCTCGGTGCTGCCGAAGTACGCGAATGCCTTGGTCGGGACGGTCCACGCGCCCTGGGTCTGCCCGCCCACGCCGAGCGAGATCACCGAGCGCACGTTCGGCAGGATGTCGCCCGGCCGGTGGCCGGGCGGCGCCACCCGGTCGATCGCCTCGAGATCGGCCACCCCCACCGCGAGCGCGCCCTTGCGCTTGCAGTACTCGACGATCTGCGCCTTGATCGCCGCCGGATCGGCGCCCGGCCGCGCCTCGCGCGCTGCCGCCTCGCTCATGCTGCCTCCGGGCGGCGTCAGGCGACGTCCGCCGCCTCGATGGTCTGCTGCATCGCGTTGTCGACCAGGACCGGCGTCTCGAAATAGCGGATCACCGGGTCGGCGCCGTACATCTCGCGGATGCGCTTGCGCCACGCCTCGTCGTGCCCGCGCTGCGCCGCCGCCACGCTCGGCCACGTGTAGACGCCGCCGGCCTGCCCCCGCTCCGGATCGTACAGAAAGTTCTTGCGCACGAGCTCCGGGTTCTGCCGCCAGGCGGGCGCGACCTTGCGCATGCCGGCGACCACCTCCTCGCGCGTCATTCCCTGCGGCAGATCGAACAGTACGAGCTCGGTGATCATGTCTCCTCCTTGTGGTGCGACGACGGTTTCCTACTCGTCCTTCCCGCTGCGGCTAGAAGCTGTCTCAGAATCGCGGCGCCGTGCTTCTTCGTCGACTGCAGGTCGTACGAGCAAGGGGCAAAGTGCCCCTTGTACATCCCTGAACAAGCAAGGGGCTAGCCCCTTGTAAATCCCCTCCTTCGCGGTCGCATTCGCATTTTGAGATAAGTTCTAGCGTCCGCCGCTCACGTCGACGATCGCGCCGGTCACGAACGACGCCTCCCCGGACAGCAGCCAGAGCACGGCGCGCGCCACCTCCCCGGGCTCGCCGCCGCGCCCCATCGGCACGGTGCTCTTCATGCGCTCGACGCGCTCCGGCTCGCCGCCGCTCGCGTGGATGTCGGTGTAGATGATGCCCGGGCGCACGGCGTTCACGCGGATGCCCTCGGCCGCGACCTCCCTCGCCAGCCCGATCGTCATGGTGTCGACCGCGCCCTTCGACGCGGCGTAGTCGACGTACTCGCCAGGGGCGCCCAGCCGCGCCGCCATCGACGACAGGTTCACGATCGCGCCGCCCGCGCCGCCGCGCCGGGTCGACATGCGCCGCACGGCCTCGCGCGCGCACAGGAAGCTGCCGACGACGTTCGTCGCGAGCACGCGCGCGAGCCGCGCGGCGTCGATGTCCTCGAGCCGCCGCTGGCGCTCCAGGGTGCCGGCGTTGTTCACCAGCGCGGTCACCGGGCCGAGCTCGGCGTCGACGGTCTCGAACAGGCGGACCACGTCGGCCTCGTCGCCGACGTCTCCCCGCACCGCGATCGCGCGCGCGCCGGCGCCTCTCAGCTCGCCGACCAGGGCGTCCGCGGCCTCCCGGCTGTGCCGGTAGTTCACGCACACCGCGTAGCCGCGCTCGGCGGCGAGCCGCGCCGTCGCCGCGCCGATGCCGCGCGCGCCGCCGGTCACCACCATGATCGCGCTCATCGCGTGTCGACCCGAACCCGCATGCCGGCGATCTTACCGCGTCACCCGGTCACCGGGCGGACGCCGCGTGCTGCGGCAGGGCGTCGGTGATCTCGAACCAAGGCGCCTTGGAAGCGACGAAGATGTGCAGCGCCGGCCGCGCGCCGGGGTCGTCGTCCAGCGTCCCGAGCGTGAAGTCGACCACGTCCGGATGCGCGTCGTCGATGAACTGCAGCGTGGCCCCGCACCGGCCGCAGAAGGTGCGCGTGACCGCGGGCGACGAGCGGTACGCCACGACGGCGTCCGCCCCGGCGAGCCAGACGAACTCGTCGCGGGGCGCCGACGCGTAGGTGCCGAACGCGGCGCCGTGCGCCTTGCGGCACATCGAGCAGTGGCAATGGCTGATACGGCCCAGCGGGCCGCGCACTTCGTAGCGGACGCTTCCGCACAGGCAGCTGCCGCGGATCATGGACCCTCCTTTGCCGGCCGGGCCGGCCCTCACTTGGCTTGCGCGCGCTCGACCGCGCGCGACACGAACGGGTGCGAGATCGGCTCGTCCGCGCTCGCCCCAAGCCGCTCGAGCAGCGGCTTGATCGAGCCCGCGGCCTCGCGCAGGAGCGGATCTTCCAGCGAGAGGTGGAAGGCGACGCGCACTCTCGCGGCCGCATGCGCGGCGAACCGCAGGATCTCGTCGTCGGCGCGGCGCGACGTGTTGCGGCCGCACACGAGCACGTCGACCGGCACTTCGGGCGTCTCCGCCGCTTCGGCCGGCAGCGCGGCCGGCAGCGCCACGCTCAAGGTGCCCGCGCGGCCGAGCCGCCGGCGCAGCGTCTCGCGCTCGAACGCGCTCAGGCAGCGCGCCGGCTGCTCGTCGGCGAGCGCCTCCAGGAGCTCGTCGGCGACCGAGGCGGCGAGCGCGACGACCAGCACGCTGTGGCCGGCCTCGACGAGCGCCGTCACCTCGCGCGCCATGCCGCGCAGTCGCGCCGCGTGCGTGAGCCAGACCCGGTCCTCGGCGCGAGGGCCGCGCGTTCGCCTGCGGAACAGTCTGCCGAGCATGGCGATCAGCCGAGCGCGGGCGCTCGCGCGCCGCACGGTCCGCGCCGGCGCGTCATTCGGGCCCCGGATCGGGGAACTGCGAGGCGTACCTGGCGATCCACTCGCCCGCCGCCTCCTCGGTGCTCAACTCGCGCCCCTCGTCGCGCGCGACCGCGCGCCGGTACTCCTCGATGTGGCATACCTGCTCGACCATGCGTGCGCGGAACGCGTCCTCGGCGTCGAGGAACTCCACGCCGAGCTCGAAGGCCTCGCCGCACGGGTTGCACCAGACCACCCGCGCGGCGGTCCTGAAACCCGGCAGCACGAAGGGGATCTCGATCTCGACGACCGTGCCCGGTTCGAGCCGCTGCGGCGAGCGGAAGGCGAGCCCGCCGAGGCTCACGTTGCGCGTGCGCGGCGACGCCTGCGACGGCTGATCCTCCCGCCTCACCTCGATCGGGATCTCCGCCGGATGCCGGATGAATTGCCGCATCGCCTCGGACCGTGGGCCGCTCGCCCGCGGCGCCCCGCGGGCGCCTCCACTCTACCGGAAGCCGGGCGCGGGGGCCGCGGCGTCTTCGGCGTCCCTCATCGCCTGCCAGATCCGGTCCGGCGAGTACGGGAAGTCCAGGTGATGGATGCCGAGCGGGCGCAGCGCGTCGATCACGGCGTTGGCGAGCGCGGCCACCGCGCCGGTCGTGCCGGCTTCGCCGGCGCCCTTCACGCCGAGCGGGTTGCCCGGCGCGGGCACCGAGTGGTCGTACAGGCGCACGTCGGGAATCGCGTCCGCGCGCGGCATGTAGTAGTCCATGAACGTGCCGCTCAGGAGCTGGCCGGAGACCGGGTCGTAGCGCACGTGCTCGCCGATCACCTGCCCGAGGCCCTGCGCGATGCCGCCCTGCAGCTGGCCGTCGAGCAGCACGTGGTTGACGATGCGCCCGCAGTCGTCGACCGCGACGTAGCGCGCGATCTCGATCGCGCCGGTCTCGGGGTCGATCTCCACTTCGGCCGCGTGGACGCCGCTCGGAAACGCGCGCGGCAGCGGGATCTCGCCGCGCGAGTCGAGCGGATGCTCCGCCGCGCCCCCCGCGTGCCTCTCGGCGAGCTCGACCAGCCCGATCGAGAGATCGGTGCCCTTCACGTGGTAGCGACCCGCGCGGAACTCGATGTCGGGCGCCGCGGCCTCGAGCGCCTTCGCCGCGAGGTCGACGCCCTTGCGGATCACCTCGCGTGCGGCGACCGCGAGCGCGCCGCCGTGCGCCATCATCGAGCGCGAGCCGATCGTCCCGTCGCCGACGAGCGCCGGACCGTCCGGGTCGCCGGCGCGGAGCCGGAGACGCTCGGGGTCGACGCCGAGCAGCTCGCCGACGATCTCCGGAAACACCGTCTCGTGCCCCTGGCCGGACGGGCCCGCGAGCACGTAGAGGGTCGCGTTGCCCGACTCGCCGAACTTGATCGCCACTTCCTCCTTCGGCGCGCCGCCGGCGCCGGCCGGCTCGACGAACGCCGCGCAGCCGATGCCGCGCAGGCGGCCGCGCCGCTTCGCCTCGGCCCGCCGCGCCTCGAACGAGCCCCACTCCGCGTGCTCGAGCATCTCGGCGAGCATGCCGGGCGGATCGCCGCTGTCGTATTGCGCGGTCGGCGTCTGGTACGGAAACGCCTCCTTCGGGATCAGGTTCCGCCGCCGCAGCTCGATGCGGTCGACGCCGATCTCGCGCGCGGCCTCGTCCACCAGCCGCTCGACGATGTAGACGACGTTCGGGCGCGCCGCGCCGCGGTACGCGGTGGTCGGCGTCGTGTTGGTGAGCGCGAGCCGGTGCAGGCCGTAAGCCGCCGGAATCCGGTAGATGTTCACCGGATGCTGGCTCGGCGTCATCGTGTTGATGAGCGGGCCCGCCTGCGATAGATATCCGCCCATGTTGCAGGTCCACTCGAAGCGGATGCCGAGGAAACTGCCGTCGCGGTCGAGCGCTAGCTCGCCCGCGATCGTCGCGGCGCGGCCGTGGTGGTCGCTCACGAAGGTCTCCGAGCGCGAGCCGACCCATTTCACGGGCTTGCCGACCGTCTTCGCCGCGAGCATCAGGACGCAGTACTCCGAGTACGCCTGCGTGCGGATGCCGAAGCCGCCACCGACGTCGAGCGCGCGCGCGCGGATCTTGTCCGGCGGGACGCCGGTGACGCCGGCGAGGCCCGCGACCATCATCGACATGCCCTGGCTGCTCGAGTAGACGTCGTAGACCCCGGTCGCCGGGTCGTACGCGACGAGGCAGCTCTTCGGCTCCATCGGGTTGCCCGACATGCGCCGGCAGTCGAGCGTGAGCCGCGTCACGTGCGCCGCGGCCGCGAACGCCGCCGCGGTCTTCGCGGCGTCGCCGTACTCGAACTCGAAGCACAGGTTGCCCGGCACGTCGTCGTAGAGCTGCGGCGCGCCCGGCGCGAGCGCCGCCCGCTCGTCGACTACCGCCGGCAGGTCGCGATACTCGATTCCGATCAGCTCGACCGCGTCCTGCGCGGCGAGCGCCGAGGTCGCGACGACCAGCGCGATCTCCTGGCCGACGTAGCGCACGCGGTCGCGCGTCAGGAGATCGCGCTGCGGGACCTTGATCGCCGCGCCGCCCCTGCCCGGATACTTCACCAGGGGCGTGGGCGACCTGTAGCCGGCGCGCGCGGTGTCGTCGCCGGTGAGCACCGCGACGACGCCGGCGGCCGCGCGCGCCGGCGCGACGTCCAGCGCGACGATCTCGGCGTGCGCGCGGTCCGAACGCAGGAACGCGCCGTACAGCTGTCCGGGCAGGTTCCAGTCCGCCGTGTAGCGACCCTCACCGGTGAGTAGCCGCCCGTCCTCCCGCCGCCCCTTGAACCTGCCGCCCATGCCGCAATCTCCCGCCCGCCGTCGTCGCCAGCGGCGATTGTCTTCGGCGCGGCGGCATGCCGCAACCGACGCGGGGACTTTCGCTTCCGCCGCGTGGCGGCGCACCCGGTGCGGCCTCTGCGCGCCGCGAGGCGCAGCGCCCGGCTCAGCAGCCGCTCGCGGAGAGCCGGCTCTCGAGGTCGCGCCGCTGGCGGTTGAGGCTATCCATGGAAGCGGCGCTGCCGCCCGAGCGCTGCCGGGCGCGTACGCTGTCGACCTGGAGCTTCAGATCGGCGCAGCGCTCCGCCTTGCGCTGCGCCTCGCGCGCCGCCGCGGACTGGCGGACGCGTTGCTCCGCCGCCCGTCGCTCTTCGGCGCCCGGGCCGACCGGCGCCGCCGGCGGAACGCCCGACGGTACGGCCGGCTGCAACCCGAGCGCACGCGCCGCGGCGGCGGTTTCCGCGGCCTTCTGCTTGGCGGCGGCGCAGTCCGTTTCGATCCCGGCGCGGATCGCCGCCGACGAGCCGCGCCGCTCGTAGACCTGCATCACCAGCGCGCGTTCGTAGTCCTTGCGGGCCGCGGAGGTACCCCTCGCCTCGATCTTCGCGAGCTGCTGCTCGCGCGTCTGTCCGGCCTCGCGTGCCCAGGCCATCTTCTGTGCATCGGCGCCGCGCTGCCGGCACTCCGCGTCGCTCATCGGCGCCGCTGCGGGCGCGGCCGCCGCCGGCTGGCCGATCGCCTGGCCGGCCTGTCCGGCGGCGCACGGCCGGTCCTGAAAGCTGCTGCCGCAACGGTACATGGTCTGCGCCGCGGCCGGCACCGCGAGCAGCACGCCGACGGTCAGCACCGCGGCGATCGTCCTTGCGATGGTTTGCATCGTGCTTTCCTCCCGACCTGCATTCGACACGCGCCGGCTACCGACCGGGAAGGCGAAAGGCGCCGATCGCCACGAGGGCGAGCGCGGCGAGCCGTAGCGCCCCGCGCCACGCCTCCGAGCGGGGGTCGTCATGCCTGCAGGTTCTGCCGCGCGAGGCTCAGCCACTGCCGCTGCGCTTCGCGATAGTGCGCCGGCTGCCGCTCGGCGCCGCGCAGCATGCGGTCGAACACCGCGTGCGCCTCCTCGGCGCGCCCCAGGCGCTTCAAGAGCGCCCCGTAGCGCCAGCGGGCCTCCTCGCCGGGATGCGTCTCCGCGAGGGTCCGCAGCTCGGCGAGCGCCTCGTCGAGCCGCTCCAGCCCCTCGAGCGCGCCGGCGCGCAGCAGGCCGGCCTCGCTCGCGCGGTACGCCGGGTGCGTCGCGCGCAGGGATTCCACCGTCTCGAGCGCATCGGCGAAGCGGCCGTCGAGCGCGAGCGCGCCCGCAAGCCCGAAACGGATCTCCGGATCGTTCGCGTGCAGCCCGGCAAGGCAGCTGCGGAAGAGCTCCGCGGCCTCGCGGTGCATGCCGTGCGCGGTGCATTCGCGCGCGAGCGCCATGCGGTTCTCGACGCTGCCGCAGGTCTCGAGGTCGGCCACCCGTGCGCGCAGCGCCTTCTCGGGATCCAGAGCCTTCACCACGGCGCGGACCGCGCGCGCGGCCTTGCGGCTCTCGCGCGAGGCCGGGAAGACCTCGACGAAGTAGTACAGGACGCACCCGATCACCGGGAACGCCATGATCACGAGCAGCCACCAGTACGGGCGCCCGGTCTTCAGGGCGTGGAATGCGAAGCTGAACTGGATCAGCAGGACGATCGCGCCGGCGAGCGGCATGTTGCCTCCCGATGGTGCCGTGGCACTGCATGGGAGGAAACCATGGCCGGCCGGCCGAGGTGAAGGTACGAATTCCGGGTGCCCGCCGGCGGACTCGCCTTCCGCGCCCGGAGCGTGCGCCGTTTCTCGTCCGGCGCGCCCGCCGCGCCGGAACCGGACCGCGTCCGGAGGGTCAGGCGCCGCGGGGTGACGCCGCGACCGCCGTCGCGCCGCCCTTGGTCCGGTCGAGCACCGTCATCGCGGTGCCGACCAGCCCGGCGACGTCGGAGAGATTCGACGGCAGGATCAGCGTGTTGCCCGTCTTCGCGAGATTGCCGAAGGCGGTGATGTATTCCTCGGCCACCTTCAGGTTCGCGGCATCCATCCCGCCGGCGCCCGCGAGCGCCTCGGCCACCGCGCGGATCGCCGCGGCGTTCGCCTCGGCGACCACGCGGATCGCGGTGGCCTCGCCCTGCGCCTTGTTGATCAGGGCAGCCTTCTCGCCTTCCGAGGTCAGGATCGCCGCCTGCTTGGCGCCGTCGGCGATGTTGATCTCCTCCTGCCGCTGGCCTTCGGACTTCGCGATGACGGCGCGCTTCTCGCGCTCGGCGGTGATCTGCTGCTGCATCGCGCGCAGGATCGCCTCCGGCGGCGTCAGGTTCTTCACCTCGTAGCGCAGCACCTTCACGCCCCACGAGCGGCCGGCGTCGTCGAGCACCGAGACGATCTGGCGGTTGATCTCGTCGCGCGACTCGAACGTCTTGTCGAGCTCCATCTTGCCGACCTCGGAGCGCAGCGTGGTTTGCGCGAGCTGCGTGATCGCCATCAGGTAGTCCGAGGTGCCGTAGGAGGCGAGCCGCGGGTCGGTGACCTGGTAGTAGACGATGCCGTCGACCGCGAGCTGGGTGTTGTCCTTGGTGATGCACACCTGCTCGGGCACGTCGAACGGCACCTCCTTCAGCGAGTGCTTGTACGCGACGCGGTCGACGATCGGGATGATGATCCGCAGCCCCGGCTCGAGCACCTCGTGGAAGCGGCCGAGCCGCTCGACCACCCAGGCCTCCTGCTGCGGGATGATCCGCACGCCCTCGATGATGAACACCACCGCGAGCGCGAGGATCAGGAACGGCACCGCGAACGGCCGCGTGGCGTCGAGCACGTAGACCACGACCGACAGCACCAGGGCGACGATGATCTTGGGCAGCATGACGGATCTCTCCGGTTGCGGAAGTTCGACGATCGGGTTTCGCACGGGCGCCGCCGGTCCGGCGCGCCTCGCGCGGGCGGCACGCTCGGCGATGCGCTTGCGCAGCGCGGCGACCCTGGGCGACTCCTGCTTGCCTGCGGTCAGGACGCCGAACAGCGCGCGGACCAGGTCCTCCGGGGACGGCGGCTTCTTCGGATCGGGCATCGACGACCGGCGCGCGGCTGCACTACGCGTCGCGGCGCTTGGCGACGCGCAGCGTCGCCCCGTCGACGCCGGTGATGTAGAGCACTTCGCCCGGCTCGCCGCGGATCTCGCCGGAGACGTGCGCGTCCCAGAGCGCGTCGCGATAGCGCACGCGCGCGAGGCGGTCGGCCTCGTTCACCCAGGCGTCGAGCCTCACCGGCTGGCCGACGTCGAGCGAGGGCATCCCGGGCTGCCGCTTCATGCGGTTGTGTCGCTGGATCCAGAGCACACCGGCCACGGCGAGCACGGCCGAGGCGATCGCCTGCGCCCAGAACGGCGCGCCGGCGTACGCGACCGCGGCGCCGACGAGCGCGGCGATGCCGAGAAAGAGCAGGTAGAACGTGCCGGTGAGCAGCTCGGCGATGACGAGCGCGATGCCGGCGATCAGCCAGACGAGGTACAGCTCCATGCACGCTCCCTGACGCGACGGGCCGCGAAATGCGCGCCGATCATACCGGAAACGCCGCGCGCGAAACGTGACCGCCTGCCGGCCGGGCGCACGAATGCCGCATGCGCGGCGCGGTTGCCGCGGCCCCGGGCGCCGCGCAGCCGGTCAGCCGCGGCGCGCGCGGCGCAGATGTCCGGCGGACTGGACGAGCGCGAGCGCGCCGGCGCCGAGCGCGAGCGCGGCGGCGAAGGCG
>JAHDYJ010000084.1 GCA_023383795.1 Burkholderiales bacterium
TGCGGATGTCGTTGAAGGCGATCTCCTGCGCGTGCAGGCTCCGGCCGCTCGTCTGCGAGTGGAACTTGAGCTTCTGGCTGCGCTCGTTCGCGCCGTAGCGGTGCTTCATCGCAACCGCCCAGATGCGCCGCGCCACCCGCCCGAGCACCGAGTACTCCGGGTCCATCCCGTAGCTGAAGAAGAACGAGAGATTGGGCGCGAAGTCGTCGACGTGCATGCCGCGCGCGAGGTAGGTCTCGACGTAGGTGAAGCCGTTCGCGAGCGTGAAGGCGAGCTGCGAGATCGGGTTCGCGCCGGCTTCCGCAATGTGGTAGCCCGAGATCGACACCGAGTAGAAGTTCTTCACCTTGTTGTGGATGAAGTACTCCTGGATGTCGCCCATCACCTTGAGGCTGAACTCTGTGGAGAAGATGCAGGTGTTCTGGCCCTGGTCCTCCTTCAGGATGTCGGCCTGCACGGTGCCGCGCACGGTCTCGAGCGTCCACTCGCGGATCTTGTCGAGCTCGTCCTCGGTCGGCTCGCGGCCGTTGTCCTGCTCGAACTTCTCGACCTGCTGGTCGATCGCGGTGTTGAAGAACATCGCGAGGATGGTGGGCGCCGGGCCGTTGATCGTCATCGACACGCTGGTGTTCGGCGCGCAGAGGTCGAAGCCCGAGTAGAGCACTCTCATGTCGTCGAGCGTCGCGATCGACACCCCCGAGTTCCCGACCTTGCCGTAGATGTCGGGCCGCTCGTCCGGCTCGAAGCCGTAGAGCGTCACCGAGTCGAAGGCGGTCGAGAGCCGCTTCGCCGGCATGTCCTTGGAGAGCAGGTGAAAGCGCCGGTTGGTGCGGAACGGATCGCCCTCGCCGGCGAACATGCGGGTCGGGTCCTCGTTCTCGCGCTTGAAGGCGAAGACGCCGGCGGTGAAGGGGAACGAGCCCGGCACGTTCTCCAGCGCGAGCCACTTGAGGACCTCGCCGTCGTCCTCGTAGCGCGGCAGCACGACCTTGCGGATCTTGGTGCCCGAGAGCGTCTCGTGGACGAGCTTCGTCCGCAGCTCCTTGCCGCGGATCCTGACGACGTAGTCGTCGCCCGAGTACGCCTTCTGCATGTCCGGCCACATGGCGAGGAGCTTCTTGGAGCGGTCGTCGAATTTCGCTTCGTGGGCGGCAATGAGGGGATCGAGGGCGTTCAAGACCCCCCCGCCGGCTTCGCCGGCACCCCCCCTCTCGCGAGCGGCGGAAGTCTCGACGAGCAGGCGTTTCGCGGTCGCGAGCGCCTGGCGCTCGCGGGCGATACCGGCCTGCTCGGCGGCGTGCCGCTTGTAGCCGCGCACGGTCTCGGCAATCTCGGCGAGGTAGCGCACGCGGCTCGGCGGCACGATCGCCTGCTTGCTGGTCGAGGCCTTGTGCGGGACCTGCGGGAGCTTGCCGGGCGCGAGCTTCAGGCCGTGCTCGATGAGCTTCGGCGCGAGCGCCTGGTAGAGCGCGGTGACGCCGTCGTCGTTGAAGCGGCTCGCCTGCGTGCCGAAGACCGGCATCTCCTCGGGCTTCGCCGAGAAGAGCTGGCGGTTCCGCTGGTACTGCTTGCGCACGTCGCGCAGCGCGTCCTCGGCCCCCTTGCGGTCGAACTTGTTGATCGCGACGAAATCGGCGAAATCGAGCATGTCGATCTTCTCGAGCTGGCTCGCCGCGCCGAACTCGGGCGTCATCACGTACAGCGAGACATCCACGTGCGGCACGATCGCCGTGTCGCCCTGCCCGATGCCGGAAGTCTCGACGACGATGACGTCGAAGCCCGCCACCTTGCACGCGCCGATCGCCTCGGGGAGCGCCTTCGAGATCTCGCTCGCAGCTTCGCGCGTCGCCATCGACCGCATGAACACGTCGGGCGCACGATCGCCGGGGGACCCCTTCCTTTCCGTGTAGATGGCGTTCATGCGGATGCGGTCGCCGAGCAGCGCGCCGCCGGTCTTCTTGCGCGACGGATCGATCGAGATGACTGCGATCTTGAGGCGGTCGCCCTGGTCGAGCCGGAAGCGGCGCACGAGCTCGTCGGTGAGCGAGCTCTTGCCGGCGCCGCCGGTGCCGGTGATGCCGAGCACGGGGACTTTCGCGGTGTCCGCTTCCCGGGCGAGCTGCTCGACGAGCTTCTTGCCGGCGGTGCCGGCTTCCAGCGCGGTGATCAGGCGCGCGAGCGCGCGGCGGTCGCCGGCCTTCACGGCGCCGAGATCCCGCGGCGCGTACGCCGAGAGATCCTCGTCGCACCGCTTGATCATGTCGTTGATCATGCCCTGCAGGCCGAGCCGGTGGCCGTCCTCGGGCGAGTAGATGCGCGCGACGCCGTAGTCCTCGAGCTCCTTCACCTCGGTCGGCACGATCACGCCGCCGCCGCCGCCGAACACCTTGATGTTCTCGCCGCCCCGCTCGCGGAGGCAGTCGAGCATGTACTTGAAGTATTCGACGTGTCCGCCCTGGTACGAGGAGACGGCGATGCCCTGCGCGTCCTCCTGCAGCGCCGCGACGACGACTTCCTCGACCGAGCGGTTGTGACCGAGGTGGATCACCTCGCAGCCGGAGGCCTGCAGGATGCGCCGCATGATGTTGATCGAGGCGTCGTGGCCGTCGAAGAGCGACGCCGCTGTGACGAAGCGGACCTTGTGCCTCGCCTTGTAGGCGGTGAGCTCGCGGCTGACGGAGAGGTCGGTCATCGTGCGTCCCCCGGAGGCACGCCGGCGCGGCGTGCTGGACCCTTAAGTGTACTGCGCTCACCGGGTCACGAGGCGCGGCGCGAGTGTGCGGAACCGGGGGCGCCCGGTGCCGCCCCGCCGCGGGCGGCCGGTGTCCGGTAATCTCCGGGGTACGGCCGCCGCAAGCCCGTCGGCGCCGAACCCGACCATCCCTGATCCCGCGTGGAAGTCCTCAACGAGATCCTGCTCGCCGGCGCGTTCATCCTGCTCGCGGCGCTGCTGCTCGGCGCGTTCTCGTCGCGCATGGGGCTGCCGCTGCTGCTCGTATTCCTGCTGGTCGGGATGTTCGCCGGTCAGGACGGGCCCGGCGGCATCCAATTCAACGACTACGGGCTCTCGTTCCTGGTCGGCAACATCGCGCTCGCGGTGATCCTGCTCGACGGCGGGCTGCGCACGCAGTACGCCATCTTCCAGGTGGCGTTGCGGCCGGCGCTCGTGCTGGCGAGCGCGGGCGTGGTGATCACCGCGGCCCTCGTCGGCGCGTTCGCGGTCTGGATGTTCGGCCTGGACTGGCGGACCGCTGCGCTGCTCGGCGCAGTGGTCGGGTCCACCGACGCGGCGGCCGTCTTCGCCCTCCTCAAGTCGGCCGGCGTGCGCATCGGCGACCGCGTCGCGGCGACGCTCGAGGCCGAATCGGGCATGAACGACCCGATGGCGGTGTTCCTGACGATCGCCCTGATCGGCGTCGCGCTCACGCCGGGCGAGATCCCGCTCGGGCGCCTCGGGCTGGAGCTGGTCGAGCAGTTCGGCATCGGCGGGGCGGCCGGCATGGCATTCGGCTGGCTGACGAGCCGCGCGCTGCCGCACGTGCGGCTCGGCGTCGGCCTGGACGCGCTCCTGCTCTGCGCGATCGGCGTCAGCGTGTTCGCGCTCACCAACGCGGTGGGCGGCAGCGGGTTCCTCGCCGTGTACCTCGTCGGCGTCCTGGTCGGCAACGCCCGCACGCCGGCGAGCGACGACATCCTGCGCGCCATGGACGGCATGGCGTGGCTCGCGCAATCGGGGATGTTCCTGCTGCTCGGCCTGCTGGCGACCCCGAGCGAGCTCGTGCACCTCGTCGTGCCGGCGCTCGGCGTCGCGGCGTTCCTCATGTTCGTGGCGCGCCCGGTGGCGGTGTGGGCGTGCCTCGCGCCGTTCCGGTTCGAGGCGCGCGAGACGTGGTACGTCTCGTGGGTGGGCCTGCGCGGCGCGGTGCCGATCGTACTCGCGATGTTCCCGCTGTTCGCCGGCGTGCCCGAGGCGAAGCGCGTGTTCGACGTCGCCTTCGTCGTCGTGCTCGCGTCGCTCCTCGCGCAGGGGACCACGGTGGGCGCAGTCGCCCGCGCGCTCGGCGTGACGCTGCCGCTGCGCGCCGAGCCGAAGGCGCGGATCCAGCTCACCGGGAGCGCCGGCGGACACGAGCTCCTCGAGTTCGCGCTCGGGCCGCGCTCGGCGGCGCTCGGCAGCGCGCTCGACGCGCTCGAGCTGCCGCCCGACACGCGCGCGGTCTCGGTGATGCGCGACGGCGAGCCGCTCCCGCCCTCCGAGGCGGGCCCGCTCGCCCCTGGCGACGTGGTCGCGGTGATCGCGCCGCGCTCGGCGCTCCTGCGGCTCGAGGACATCTTCCTCGCCGACGCCGACACGGCGACCACGGCGCGGCATCGCGCGTTCGGCGAGTTCCTGTTCGACGCCGACGCGCTCGCGGCGGACGTGTTCGCGCTGTACGGCGCGGCGCTGCCGCAGCACGTGCCGGGCGGCGTGACGCTCGGCGAGCTCGTGCGCGCCGAGCTTCCGCGCCGTCCGGTGGAGGGCGACGCGGTCGCGTGCGCCGGCCTCGTGCTCACCGTGGCGGAGATGGAAGGGCCGCGGCTGCGACGCATCGGCCTGCGGCTGCCGCGGGCCCCCGGGTAGCGCCGGCGTTACCCGGCGCGATCCGGAAGCGACGCACAGGCCATCGGAACGTGGCGTAGCGCGGCGGCGCGCAGGGCGCGCGATGGCTACAGGCCGGGCGTGCTGCCGACGGTCGCCGACATCGGCTGGACGTCGGCGCGGTGACCAGCCCGCCGACGCACGTACCCGAAGAGCGCGACGCCGGCGTGTTCGCCGGCGACCGTGAAGAGGTCGGGCGGACGAGCCGCGCCCGTGCGCGGCGCCGCCAACGGGGGAACCGGCGCCCCCGGCCCGCGCTTATGCGGCCGTGGACGGTCGCCGGGTGGCGATCGTCGGCGGCGGTGTCAGGCGTTCGGGACGACGCCCGGCTCGGGTGCGGGCGCACGGCCGAGCTGGTAGACGACGGTGCGCGCGCGGCCG
Organism: Burkholderiales bacterium; assembly: GCA_023383795.1. GTDB lineage: Bacteria > Pseudomonadota > Gammaproteobacteria > Burkholderiales > SG8-39 > JAABRB01. The sequence goes on from JAHDYJ010000084.1 coordinate 5,021, forward strand.
GGCAGGTACGACTCGCCGACCACCGGGCAGTGCGGGTTGCGGTAGCCGCCCTTCTCGAGCGTCTCGTCCTGCGCGACGTCCTTCCACAGCCCGCACCACACCGGGCGGAACTGCCAGCAGACGTAGCCGGCGCGCGCGGCCACGTCGAGGAGATCGTCGGCGTCGGGCACCTCGCTCACCACCACCGGCTCGCCGTCGATGTCGTGCGGCGAGACGCCGAAAGCGGTCATGCATTCGATGCGCTCCTGATGCGCGGCCGCGGGGCGCGCGAACGGCCGCGCCTCGACGCGCGCGAGATCCCACGCGCCGAGCTCCCACGCCGCTTCGAGCGCCTCGTTCTCGAGATCCTGGAAGCGCTCCCACAGCGAGTTCACCTGCAGCGCCGAGCTCGGCACCGGCTGGTGCGCGACGACGGTGCTCTCCGGAGCGAGCTTCACTTCCACGAACGCGTGCCAGTGCAGGTTCACGACGACCGGCGTGTTGGCGTACGGCGTGGCGGCGATCGTGACGCCCGCGAGCGGCAGCCGGTTCGCGACGAGCTGGTCCTCGATGAGCTCCAGGAACGACTTCATCAGGCCCTCCGTGTCGTGCAGACGGTGAAATTTCTAGCACAGCGCTCCGGCGCGATGTTGTTAGCCGCCCGGCGCGGCGAGTGCCAGCGACGGGAGCGCGGCGTTCGCCGCCGCGGCCCCACGCCATGAAGGGATGCAAACATCGCGCCCGCCCCGCCCGCACGGTGCCGGTGCGTGACAAACGCCCGGCGGCGGACGCGGCGCACGCCCGCGCCTCCGCAATGCGCTATGCTCCGCGCCGCCCGCCCCCCCGCCATGGCCCCGCCCCGCAGCCTGCCCGGCCGCAGCCGCCGCCGCACCGCCCGGCGATGACTGTCACCGTCGTCGCGATCTTCGCGATCGTCTACCTCGGGATGATCGCGGGCGGGCTGCCGTTCCTGCAGCTCGACCGCACGGGCATCGCGCTCCTCGGCGCGATCGCGCTGGTCGCCTTCGGCGCACTCACCCCGGACGAGGCGGCGCGGTCGGTGCACCTGCCGACGCTGATCCTCCTCTTCTCGTTCATGGTGATCTCGGCGCAGATGCGCCTCGGCGGCTTCTACACCTGGGTCACGCTGCAGATCGCGGCGTTGCCGGTCGGGCCGCCTGCGCTCCTCGCCGCGGTGGTCGCGGCGGTCGCGGCGCTCTCGGCGGTGTTCAGCAACGACGTCATCTGTCTCGCGATCGCGCCGGTGCTCGCCGACGCGTGCCTGCGCCGCGGCCTCGATCCGGTGCCGTTCCTGCTCGCGCTCGCGTGCGCCGCGAACGTCGGCTCGGCCGCGACGCTGATCGGCAACCCGCAGAACATGCTGGTCGGCGAGGTGCTCGGCCTCTCGTTCAGCGGCTACGCCCTGGAGGCGATCGTGCCGGTCGCGCTCGGCCTCGCGGCGCTCTGGGCGCTCGTCGCCTGGCAGATGCGCGGGCGCTGGGCGGCGAGCGAGACGCAGGCCGCGACCGCCGCGCCGGCGCGCCGGTCGACCGATCTCGCCCCGTTCGACCGCTGGCAGAGCACGAAGGGCCTCGCCGTGGCCGGCGCGCTCGTGGTGGTGTTCCTCTTCACCGACTGGCCGCGCGACGTGGCGGCGCTCACTGGCGCGGGGCTGCTGCTCATGAGCCGGCGGCTGCACTCGACGCACATGCTGGGGCTGGTCGACTGGGAGCTGCTGGTGCTCTTCATCGGGCTCTTCGCCGTGAACCACGCGCTCGCGCACACCGGGCTCACGGCGCAGGCCGTGCAGGCCCTCGCCGACGCCGGCTTTCCGCTCACCGAGCCGGCGCCGCTCTTCGCGACCGCGGTCGTGCTCGCCAACGTGGTGTCGAACGTGCCCTCGATCATGCTGCTGCTGCCGGCAGCGACCGAGCCCTTCTCCGGGCCGATGCTCGCGCTCGTGAGCACCTTCGCCGGGAACCTCCTGATCGTCGGCTCGATCGCGAACATCATCGTGGTCGACGCCGCGCGCCGGCGCGGCATCGCGATCGACTGGCGCCGCCATGCCCGCACCGGCGTTCCGGTGACGCTGGCGACGCTCGCGGTGGCCGCGGCGTGGTTCGCGTGGCGCGTGCCGGCGATGCAGCCTTGAGCGGCTATAGTCGGGCCTGTCCCGCGCCGCGACGCCGATGAGCCGACCGAGCATCCCGGACGACGCGCAAGCCGGCGGGCGCCGCCCGGTCGGCGAGGTGTTCCGCGCCTTCCTGCGCCTCGGCCTCACGTCGTTCGGCGGACCGATCGCGCACCTAGGCTACTACCGCGAGGCCTTCGTGGTCCGGCGTCGCTGGCTCGACGAGCGCGCCTATGCCGATCTGGTCGCGCTGTGCCAGTTCCTGCCGGGGCCGGCGAGCAGCCAAGTGAGCATCGGCATCGGGCTGATGAAGGCCGGATTGCCGGGCGCGTTCGCCGCGTGGGTCGGCTTCACGCTGCCCTCGGCGCTCGCGATGACGCTGTTCGGGATCGGCGTCGTGGCGTACGGCGAGTCGCTCGACGCCGGCGTCCTGCACGGCCTCAAGGTGGTCGCCGTCGCCGTGGTCGCGCAGGCGGTGTGGGGCATGGCGCGCACGCTCTCCCCCGACCCGCCGCGGGCGACGCTTGCGGCGCTCGCGGCGATCGGCGTGCTGGCCTGGCCGACCGCGTTCGCGCAGATCGGCGTGATCGTCGCCGGCGGGCTCGCCGGCCTCGCCCTGCCGCGCGGCGAGACCGACGCGCGCCACGCCGCGTTCGACGTCCCGGTCGGCCGCGGTCTCGCGCTCGCCGCGCTCGCGCTCTTCTTCGCGCTCCTCTTCGCGCTGCCCGCGCTCGCCGGCGCGTTCCCCGCGCACGCGCTCGCGCTCGCCGACGCCTTCTACCGCGCCGGGGCGCTCGTGTTCGGCGGCGGGCACGTCGTGCTGCCGCTGCTGCAGGCCGAGGTCGTCCCGCCGGGCTGGGTGACGCAGGACGCGTTCCTCGCCGGCTACGGCGCCGCGCAGGCGGTGCCCGGCCCGCTCTTCACGTTCGCCGCGTATCTCGGCGCCGTGGCGGGTCCGGCGCCGAACGGCTGGCTCGGCGCCGCCCTCTGCCTCGTCGCGATCTTCGCCCCGGCGTTCCTGCTCGTGGTCGGCGCGTTGCCGTTCTGGGACGCGCTGCGCCGCTACGCGCGCATGCAGGCGGCGCTGCGCGGCGTCAATGCGGCGGTCGTGGGGCTGCTCCTCGCCGCGCTCTACGACCCCGTGTGGACGAGCGCGATCCGCGGCGGCGCCGACTTCGGGCTCGCGCTCGCCGCGTTCGTGCTGCTCGCGCTCTGGAAGGTCCCGCCGTGGCTGGTCGTGATCGCCTGCGCGCTCGGCGGCTGGCTCCTGGCGCTGGGCGGCTGAGCCGCGCGCGGGCCGCGCGCAGCGCCGGTCACTCCGGAAAGTAGTCCCGATCCTCGTCGCCGCGCGGCGCGGGCGCGCCGGGCCCGCCGCCGAGCTGCCGCTCGGACGCACGGCACAGCGCCAGCGTGCGCCCGCTCGCGGCGGTGAAGCCCGCGAGCTCGAAGTGGACGTGGTACGTGCGGTGCTCGGTGCCGAGCTTGAAGCGCACCGTGCCGCCGCGGCGCAGCTCGGCGAAGAAGTCGCCCTCGCCGAGGACCTTGCCGACCTGGGCGACGATCAGCGAGCCGCCCTCGCGCACGATCGCGTCGAAACGGAGCGGCCGGATCGGCAGCGCGTCCACGCGCGCGTAACCGACGTCGTCCATCACCGCCAGCGAACGCCCGGCGGGCGCGGGCAGCGTGATCAGGAGCGACAGGTAGAGACGGTCGCAGCCGCCCGGATAGCGGTCGAGCGCGAGCGCCACCATCGCGCCCTCCTGCGGCTCCACGGTCATCGCGCGGAAGCGGAAGTCGTTCCGGTCGCGGAAGGCGAAGGAGGTCCAGCTCGCGTGCTCCCGCTCGAACATCAGCTCTGCCGCCCGCGCCGCGGGTGGCGCGGGTGCACCGACGAGCGCAGCCGCCAGCGCGAGCGCCGCGACCGCGGTGCGCGCGCCCCGCGCGGAGGTCAATGTGGACACTCGGCTGTCTCCGCCCGCGTTCCGAAGGGGCCGATGTTATCAGCGCGCCGGTCTCCCGCCGCCCGGGCGCGGCAGGCGGCTCCGTTACGCCGCCTGCGGGCGGCGCACGCGCTTCGCGGCCGGCTTGCGCGGCGCGGGCGCGCGGCGCGGCGGATCGGTCTTGAGCCCGGCGATGAAGACGTCCACGAGCGGCGGCGCGACGGCGCCGAGATCGAAGCGGCCCGGCGTCTCCACCCAGGTTCGCATCAGGCCGGTGACGAACGCATAGAGGCCTTGTGCGGCGACGCGGGCGTCGGTGTCGGCGGGAAGCTGGCGCTTGGCGATCGCCTGCTCGAACGCGGCTTCGCAGCGGCGCAGGCAGTCCTTGCGGTCCTCGAGCTGGCGCGCGCGCACGGGCGCGAGCTCCTCGGTGTACTCGCAGCGCAGGAAGACGACGTCGAACACCGCCTGCGTGCGGCGACAGCCGGCGAGGCCCTGCAGCGCGTGCACGGCGAGGCTCCGCACCGCGCCGAGCGGGTCGGCCGCCGACGCGCGGCTCATCTCCTCCATCGCCGCGTTGATCGGCATTTCCACGCGCTGGACGAGGGCTTGGAAGAGGTCGGCCTTGTCCTTGAAATGCCAGTAGATCGCGCCGCGGGTCACGCCCGCCTCGTCCGCCACCTCGGCGAGCGAGGTGTGGCCCACCCCGCGCCTGCGGAACACGCGCTCGGCGGCGTCCAGCAGCTGCTCGCGGGTGGCGAGTGCGTCTTCGTGTCGTTTGCGAGCCATGCCGATCGACTAAGTGGGGGCCGGAAACAAACCGGAAACAAAAACCCATTTTACAAACATACATGACTGTATGTAAACTGCTGCGCTGCAAAAACCGCAAAGGCGCCCGCCGGAACCGCCGGCGGGTCGAGCCAGCGCCACCAAGAAGCCGAACGCCATGAGACGACATCGCCTCCCCGCGCGCGCCGACGCACGCGCATCCGCCTTCGCGCGCGCCGCGGCGCGCGCCGTTCGCGCCACGGCCGCCGGCGTCGCCGTGCTCGTGCTCGCCGCCTGCGGACAGCAGGGGCAGCAGGGCGGATTCCACGGCTTCCCGCCGGCGCCGGTCACGCTCGTCGAGGTGAAGACGACGAGCGTGCCGCTCACCTTCGAGTACGTCGGGCAGACCGCCGGCTCGAAGGAGGCCGAGGTCCGTGCCCGCGTCACCGGCATCCTCGAGCGCCGCGTCTACCAGGAAGGCGAGCGCGTGAGGGAAGGACAGACGATGTTCGTCATCGATCCGAAGCCATACGCGGCGGCGGTGCAGGCGGCCGATGCCGAGCTCGCGCGCGCGCGGGCCGCAGCCGCGCAGGCGCGGCGCGACCGCGCGCGGCTCGAGCCGCTCATCGGCGGCGACGTCGAGGGCGCCGTCAGCCGGCGCGAGTACGACGACGCGGTGTCCGCGGTCGAGACGGCCGAAGCGAACGTCAAGCTCGCCGAGGCGAACCTGACCACCGCGCGGCTCAATCTCTCGTACACGACCGTCACGGCGCCGGTGAGCGGGTTCGCGAGCCGCGCGCAGAAGTCCGAGGGCAGCCTCGTCTCGCCCGGCGCCGACAGCCTGCTCGCCACCGTGTCGCAGGTCGATCCGATCTACGTGAACTTCAGCATCTCGGAGAACGAGCGCCTGCGGCTCGACCGGCTGCGGCGCGAGGGCAAGCTCGTGCTGCCCGACGCGAAGCGAAACGGCTACGAGGTGAGCGTGCGCCTCGCCGACGGCACGGTGTACCCGCGCAAGGGCACGGTTGCGTTCATCGACGCGCGCATCAACCCGGGCACCAGCTCGTACGACGCCCGTGCGGTGTTCGCGAACCCCGACGTGGCCCTGCGGCCCGGCCAGTTCGTGCGCGTAATCCTCGCGGGCGCGACGCGGCCCGACGCGATCGTGGTGCCGCAGGTCGCGGTGATGGACGGTCCGCAGGGCAAGTTCGTGTACGTCGCCGGACGATCGGCCGACGGCAAGGACGTCGCCCTGCCGCGGCCGGTGACGGTCAGCGACTGGGTCGAGCTCGACGGCGCCAACCAGTGGATCGTCGAGACCGGATTGAAGCCGGGCGACCGGGTGGTGGTGGACGGCATGGCGAAGCTCATGCCGATCCCGACCGGCGCGCCGATCGTGCTCGGACCGCCCCCCGGCGCCGGGGAAGCCGGCGGCAACGGCAACGGCTCGAAGCGGCCCGCCGGCACGGGCGCGGCGCCGAAGCAGTAGCGGCGCGCGCCGAGACCGAAGGAACGTCGCATGTTCTCCCGCTTCTTCATCGACCGCCCGATCTTCGCCGCGGTGCTGTCGATCTTCATCGTGCTCGCCGGGCTCGCCGCGATGCGCACCCTGCCGATCGCGCAGTATCCCGAGATCGCGCCGCCGGTGGTGCAGGTGAACGCGTTCTACCCGGGCGCGTCCGCACGGGTGGTCGAGCAGACCGTCGCCGCGCCGCTCGAGAACGCGATCAACGGCGTCGAGGGCATGATCTACATGAGCTCGAACTCGGCGTCGAACGGCCAGCTGCAGATCCTGGTGACGTTCGACATCGGCACCGACGTCGACCAGGCCGCGCTGAACGTCAACAACCGCGTGAAGCAGGCCGAGGCGCGCCTGCCCGAGGAGGTGCGGCGCCAGGGCGTGACGGTCGAGAAGGGCTCCTCCGCCTTCCTGCAGGTGCTCGCGTTCTACTCGCCCGACGGGCGCTTCGACGACCTCTACACGTCGAACTACGTGACGCTCAACGTGCTCGACCGGCTGAAGCGCATCCCCGGCACGACCAACGTGCAGATCTTCGGCGCGAAGGACTACGCGATGCGGATCTGGGTGCGGCCCGACCGGCTCGCGCAGCTGCGCCTCACGACCGGCGACCTCGCCGCCGCGATCCGCGAGCAGAACGCGCAGTTCGCCGCCGGCAAGGTCGGGCAGGCGCCGTACGGCGGCGACCAGGAGCTCGTCTACACGATCACCGCGCTCGGCCGTCTCGCCGACGTCGAGCAGTTCGAGAACATCATCGTGCGCGCGAACCCGGACGGCTCCACCATCCGGCTGCGCGACGTCGCGCGCGTCGAGCTCGGCAGCAAGGACTACGAGTTCATCGGCCGCTACAACGGCAGCAGCGCGACGCTGGTCGGCATCTTCCTGCAGCCCGGAGCGAACGCGCTCACGGTCGCCGACGAGGTGAAGCGCACGGTCGCCGAGCTCGCCGAGCGCTTCCCGCAGGGGTTGGCGTACGCGATCCCGTACGACACCACGCGCTTCGTCGAGGTGTCGATCCGCGAGGTGCTGAAGACGCTCGGCGAGGCGATGCTGCTGGTGTTCCTCGTCGTGTACCTCTTCCTGCAGAACTGGCGCGCGACGCTGATCCCGATCCTGGCGGTGCCGGTGTCGCTGATGGGCGCGTTCGCCGGCCTCTTCGTCCTCGGCTACTCGATCAACACGCTGACGCTCTTCGGCATGGTGCTCTCGATCGGCATCGTGGTCGACGACGCGATCGTCGTGCTGGAGAACGTCGAGCGCATCATGCACGAGGAGAAGATGCGCGCCCGCGAAGCGGCGATCCAGGCGATGCGCGAGGTGTCGGGGCCGGTCATCGCGATCGTGCTCGTCCTGACCGCGGTGTTCGTCCCGATCGCGTTCCTCGGCGGCCTGACCGGCGAGCTCTACCGCCAGTTCGCGGTGACGATCTCGATCGCGGTGGTGTTCTCGGGGCTGGTCGCGCTCACCCTCACGCCGGCGCTCTGCGTCATGATACTGCGGCACGAGCACCGGCAGCCGGGCCGCTTCTTCTCCTGGTTCAACGGCTGGTTCCAGCGCGTTACCGGACGCTACATCGGCGGGGTGACGTGGATGATCCGCCGCGGCGCGATCGCGCTGCTGCTCTTCGGCGGCATGGTGGTGATCGCCGGCGGCCTGTGGCGCTACACGCCGGGCTCGCTCGTGCCCGACGAGGACCAGGGCTTCTTCATCTCGGCGGTGATCCTGCCCGACGGCGCCACGCTGCAGCGCACCGACCGCGTCGTGAGCCAGGTGGTCGAGATCCTCAAGTCCAACCCGGTCAACGAGGACGTCGTCGCGTTCACCGGATTCGATTTCATCGGCGGCGGCTTCCGCAACAACGCCGCCACGATCTTCGTCACCCAGAAGCACTGGGACGAGCGCACGGTCACCACGCCGCAGCTGGTCGGCGAGTTCTTCATGAAGACCGCGCACATCAAGGAGGCGCTGGTGCTCGCGTTCGGCCCGCCGGCGATCTTCGGGCTCGGCACCGCCGGCGGCTACGAGTTCTATCTCCAGAGCCGCGGCAACGGCAGCGCCGACCGGCTCGCGCAGGCCACCCAGCAGCTCCTCGGGCGGCTCAACTCCGACCCGATGCTGGGCGGCGCGCAGACGCTGTGGCGCGCCAACGTGCCGCAGCTCGCGGTGCAGGTCGACCGCGAGAAGGCGAAGGCGCTCGGGGTGCCGGTCACCGGGGTCTTCGACGCACTTTCGGCGACGCTCGGCACCTTCTACGTGAACGACTTCAACAAGTTCGGGCGCACCTGGCAGGTGCTGATGAGCGCCGAGCCCGTCTACCGCAACCGGCCGGAGGACATCGGCGCGGTGTGGGTGCGCTCGGCGCGCGGCGAGATGATCCCGCTCGCCTCGCTCGCGCGCGTGACCTACGCGTCGGGCGCGGACTCGCTCGATCGCTTCAACAACCTGCCGGCGGTCAAGATCATCGGCCAGGCGGCGCCCGGCGTGAGCTCGGGCCAGGCGATCGAGCGCGTCGAGGCGATCGCGCGCGAGGTGCTGCCGCAGGAGTTCACGTTCGACTGGGGCGGCGCGTCCTACCAGGAGAAGAAGTCGGGCGGCACCTCGGTGCTCGCGCTCGGCATGGCGGTAGTCATGGTGTTCCTGATCCTCGCCGCGCTGTACGAGCGCTGGTCGCTGCCGTTCTCGGTGCTGCTCGCGCTGCCGTTCGGCACCTTCGGCGCGCTCGCCGCGGTGTGGATCCGGGGCCTCACGAACGACGTCTACTTCCAGATCGGCCTGGTCACGCTGCTCGGCCTCGCCGCGAAGAACGCGATCCTGATCGTGGAGTACGCGCTGCTGAAGACCCGCGAAGGGTACTCGCCCCCCGCGGCCGCGATCGAGGCCGCGCGGCTGCGGTTCCGGCCGATCATCATGACCTCGCTCGCGTTCATCCTCGGCGTGGTGCCGCTCGCGTTCTCGAGCGGCGCGGGCGCCGGCGCGCGGATCTCGGCGGGCACCGGCGTGATGGGCGGCATGCTGGCGGCGACGTTCCTCGCGATCTTCTTCATTCCGTTCTTCTTCCGGCTCCTCACCGAGCGGCGCGTGCGCGAGCGGCGCACCGCGGAAGAGCTGCACGCGGAGGTCGTCGAGGGCGAGCGGCGCAGCGCCGAGCTGCACGCGGCGGCGATCGCCGCGGTCGAAGGCAAAGGAGCACCGCATGGTTGACCGAGTCCTGCGCGCCGCGCTCGTCGCGGCACTCGCGGCGGCCGCGACCGCCGGCTGCACCAGCATGGCCGAGCATTCGCGCCCCGAGCTCGACCTGCCGGCCGCCGAGGCCGCGTCGCCGGCGACACTGGATCGCTGGTGGACGCTCTTCGGCGATGCGCGGCTCACCGCGCTGATCGACGAGGCGCTCGCGAGCAACCTCGACCTGCGCGCGGCGGTGGCGCGCATCGAGGAGGCGCGCGCGAATCTGCGCATAGCGCGCTCGTTCCTGTTTCCCACGCTCGACGTCACCGTCGACTCGAGCCGCAGGCAGAACAGCGAGGCGACCGCGTTCCGCCAGGGGCCGCCGTTCACCTCCACCACGCACAGCGTCGGGCTTGCCGCCGCCTACGAGGTCGACCTGTGGGGGCGCATAGCCTCCGGCCGCGACGCCGCCGACCGCGCGCTCCTCGCGACGCGCTACGATGCCGAGACCGTGCGCATCTCGCTCGCCGCCGAGGTGGCGACGGGCTACTTCACGCTGCTCCTGGCCGACGCCGAGCTCGCGCTCTCGCGCGCGACGCTCGCCACGCGCGACGACAACGTGCGCCTGCAGCGTGCGCGCCACGACGCCGGCCTGGTGAGCACGTTCGAGCTGCGCCAGGCCGAAGCCGAGCGCGCGTCGGTGGCCGCGACCATCCCGCCGCTCCAGCAGGCGGTCTCGCTCGCGCAGTCTGCGCTCGCCGTGCTCGCCGGTCGCACGCCGCGCGAGGTGTTCACGCCGGGGGTCGCGCGCGGGACCGAGCTCGAGACGCTCGCCGGCGCGCCCGAGGTGCCGCCGGGGCTGCCGTCCGACCTGCTCGCGCGCCGTCCCGACATCCGGCGCGCCGAGGCCGCCCTCGCCGCGGCCGAGTTCCGCGTCGCCGAGGCGCGGGCGCAGTACTTTCCGTCAGTCGTGCTGACCGGCACGCTCGGCTCGGAGAGCGAGCGGCTCGCCAATCTCTTCAGCGGACCGGCGGCGATCTGGTCGATCGCGGGCTCGCTCGTGCAGCCGATCGTGGCGGCCGGGCGCATCTCGGCGCAGGTCGACGCGGCCAAGGCACGGCGCGAGCAGACCGAGATCGCATACGTGCAGGCCGTGCAGAGCGCGTTCCGGGACGTCCACGACGCGCTCGTCGCGCACCGCGGCGCCCGCGAGGCGTTCGCCGCGCAGGAGGACCGCCGCGCCCGGGTCGCCGAGACGCTGAAGCTCGCCGAGCGCCGCTATCGCAGCGGCTACTCGAGCTATCTCGAGGTGCTCGACGCGCAGAGGAACCTCTTCTCCGCCGAGCGCGAGCGCCTCGTGGCGCTGCGCAACCGCCAGACCGCGCTGGTCAGCGTGTATCGCGCGCTCGGCGGCGGCTGGGAACCGCAGGCGTTCGCTAGCGCAGAATAGGGCACGGCGTCCGTTCCCTCCCTTTCAAGGAGGGGAGAAAGCGCGGGTGCTATGTTCGGGTTCGGCATCGCGTCGCACGCGGAGTCCCCGGCCATGGAACTGCTCGTCCTCCTCGTCCTCGTCCTCGCGAACGGCCTGTTCGCGATGTCGGAGATCGCCGTCGTCTCGAGCCGCGGCACGCGGCTGCAGCATCTCGCCGAACAGGGCAGCCCCGGCGCCGCGGCCGCGGTGGCGCTCGCGGCGAGCCCCGGACAGTTCCTCTCCACCGTCCAGGTCGGGATCACGCTGATCGGCATCTTTATGGGCGCGTTCGGGGAGGCGACGCTCTCCGCGCAGGTCGCCGCGTGGTTGCGGGGGTTCCCGACGCTCCTGCCCTACGCCGACACGATCGCGATCGCCCTCGTGGTGGTGGGCATCACCTACTTCTCGCTGATCCTCGGCGAGCTGGTGCCCAAGCGGCTCGCTCTGCACGCCCCGGAGGCGATCGCGGCGCGCATCGCGCTGCCGATGCGCTGGCTCTCCCGTGCGGCGCTTCCGTTCGTCAAACTGCTCACGCTTTCCACCTCGGGACTCCTGCGGTTGATGGGCGTGCGCGAGCAGGTCAAGCAGACGGTGACCGAGGCGGAGATCGAGAGCCTGATGCGGATCGGCGCGGAGGCGGGCGTGTTCGAGCACGCCGAGAGCGAGTTCGTGTCGCGCGTGCTGCGCCTGGATTCGCAGGCGATCGGCGCGATCATGACGCCGCGCGTCGACATCGTCGCCCTGGACGTCGAGGCCCCGCTCGAGAAGAACCTCGAGACGATCCGCAGCGCCGGCTTCACCCGCCTGCCGGTGTGCCGCGGCGGGCTCGCCGACGTGCTCGGCGTGCTCGACACGCTGGACCTCCTCCATCTCGCGCTCAAGGGCGAGCCGGTCGACATCAGGATGCACCTGCAGACGCCGCTCTTCGTCCCGGAAAGCATCCACATCATCCGCCTGCTCGAGCTCTTCAAGCAGCACAAGGCGCATCTCGCGCTGGTGGTCGACGAGTACGGGGAGGTGCAGGGCCTGGTGACCATGACCGACGTGCTCGAGGCGATCGTCGGCGAGGTGCCCGAGCTGGGCGACGAGGAGGAACCCGACATCGTCCGGCGCGCGGACGGATCGCTGCTGGTGGACGGCGGCGCCGCGATCGAGCAGCTGCGCGAGGCAGTCGCCGGGCGCCTGGAGCTCCCTGAGGCGGAGGCCGGGAGCTACAACACCGTCGGCGGGCTCGTCATGGCCCGGCTCGGACGCGTGCCGCGCTCCGGCGACGCGTTCGAGCTCGGCGCGCTGCGCTTCGAGGTGATGGACATGGACCGCCACCGCGTGGACAAGGTGCTGGTCGCGCCGCGCCCGGACGGCGAGGGCGGGGATCCGGTCGGCCCCGACCGCGACCTGCGCGAGTGAGCGGCGGCGCGCAAGCACATCCGGTCGCGCACCGCACCCGTAGAATGCGAGCAACCGGAGCGGACGCGGCAGCGTGTCGCGCGTGCGACGGCCAATCATCCCAGCCGGAGGTCATCATGCGCACGCAGCTGCCGATCGTCCTCACCGCCCTCGCCGGGCTCGTGCTCGCCGGCGCCGCGAGCGCGCAGTCGAACGTTTCGGGCTGCCGGATCGAACCGGGCACCCAGTGCCCGAGCGCCAAGCTCGCCCGCGCGAATCTGCGCGGCGCGAAGCTCGCCGGCGCGAACCTCGCTGGTGCCGACCTCTCGGATGCCGACCTGCGCGGCGCCGATCTCTCGAACGCCGACCTGCGCGGCACCTACCTCGGCGGGGCGGTCGTCGACGGCGCCAATCTCGCCGGCGCCAATCTCGCCGGCGCGTCGTGGCCCGCGGGCCGCGGCGACTACGGCGACGCGCGCACCCGGCAATGCGGGCCGGATTCGATCGGCGCCTGCAAGTGACGGCAGGGCGGCGCGCGCCGCCCGCCGCGCGCCGTGGCGCTCAGAAGAAGATCCGGAACCCGATGTCGACGCTATTAACCGGGAACGGCGCCGGGTAGGGATGGTGCACGACCGGCGGCGCCGGAACGTAGACCGGCCGCTCGACGACGCGCGTCACCGTCCGATGGACCACGCGGGGCGGCCCGTAGTAGCGGTGGACGTGCCGGTGAACGTGCTTGTGCCCGTGCTTCCAGCCGTGGCCGTGATGGTAGCCGTGATGATCGCCGCGTCCTCGATGGCGACGGTCGTCGTCGTGCGCAAGCGCCGCAAGCGGCAGCGCGGCGAGCATGGTGCCGGCGGCGAGAGTGGCGAACAGCCGTTTCATCGTGTGCTCCTTCCGTGGTTGCGACGCTTCGGATCGCGTCACGCGCACGGTAGCGCCGCGCTGTAAGCCAACTGTTGCGCCGTCGGGACGAGATGTAAACGTATGTTTCGCCTCGGCGAGACCGTCGGGGCCCGGCGACGGTCCGCGCGCCCCGGCGTGACGCAGTTCACACGCCGGGCGGCGTGCTCAGGGGCAACAGCCGCGCTCGCGCTGCACCGGCGGGCACTTCACCGAACCGTACGAACAGAACACGCAGCAGTCGCCGGGCTTCGGCCTGAGCAGCGCACCGCAGGCCGTGCACTCGTAGAAGAACTGGCACGCGTCGGTCGGCATCGTCGCCCGCCGCTGCGCACCGCACTGCGGGCAGGTGATCACGGACTCGAGCACGAGCGCATCCACGGCGACCGACCCCTCAGTGCTCCGTCACCTTGGGCTCACGCGCGGTGTCGAAGCGACTCGCCGCATACTGGAGCCCGAGAGCGGCAAGCACGAGGATCAGTATCGACCCCGTGATCGCCGGGACGTTGTCGGCCGCGAGATCCTTGATCTCGATCACGAGGAAGCGCGTCAACGCGGTGATCGCCACGTAGAGCAGGAACAACACCGGCAGGCGGTTGGTCTTGAAGTAGATGCCCACCATCGCGCCGAGCTCGAGGTAGATGAAGAGCAGCAGGATGTCGTCCAGCCCGACGCGGCCGTCGCGGACCATGTCCAGGTACTCGGTTGCGCCGGCCCACACGACCGTCGCGCCGATGACGAACAGGGCGAGGAGCTCGAACCCGTCGACGAGCCAGCGCCCGAAGCGGTCGACGAGCGAAGCCTTCTCCTCCATGGCGGGGGCTCCTTTCGTGGATGCACCTGCGGTCGCATTGTGCCCTCGCCGCGCCTGCACGGCGAGGGGCGAAGCGTCGTAGACTCGGACCCGGAGCCAGTCCATGTCCGGTCCCCTCAACCCCGAAGCCCCCCGCGGCGTCGGCAGCACCGCCCGCTTGGCGCTGTGGCAGCTCGGCTTCCGGCCCTTCTACCTGCTCGCGAGCGCGTTCGCCGCGCTCTCGGTCGCGCTATGGCTCGCGCAGTACGCGGGGGTTCTGCCCTTCGCCTATCTGCCGGGCACCGCATGGCACGGCCACGAAATGATCTTCGGGTACACGCTCGCGGTCATCGTCGGGTTCCTGTTCACCGCGGTGCGCAACTGGACCGGGCGGCCGACGCCCTCGGGCGGGCTGCTGATGGCGCTCGCCGCGCTGTGGGTCGCCGGGCGCGTGCTGGTGCTCTCCCCCTACGGCGTCGCCGCCGCGGTCGTGAGCGCCGCGTTCCCGGCGGCGGCGGCGATCGCGATCGCCGTCCCGCTCGCGCAAAGCGGCAACCGGCG
>JAHDYJ010000085.1:0-9139 GCA_023383795.1 Burkholderiales bacterium
GGCGCCGCGCCGCGGGTGGGGGGCGCGCCCGCCGTTCGCTACGCCCCCCCGCGCGACGCCGCGGTCGGCGCCGTGCTCGGCGCGGCGGCGACCGCCGCGATCCCGTTCACGTCGGGCGCCGCGGGCCTCGCGGTGTCGCTGTCGGTCGCCGCGGCCGCCGGCGCCGCGCTCGGCGGCATGCCGATCCTGCTCGCCGCCGTCGCCGCGCGCGTCCCGGCGGAGCGCCGCGGCGTCGCCTCCGGAGTGGTGGGCGCGGGCGGCCCGGTCGGCCAGCTCGTCTTCGCGCCGGCCGTCCAGGCCACGATCGCCGCCGCCGGCTGGGCGGCCGCGATGTTCGGCCTCGCCGCGCTGTCGCTCGCCGCGCTGCCGCTCGCACGCGCGTTCCGCCGCCCGGATCCCGCGCCCGCCGCGGCGGTCGCGGCCGCACCGCACGCGCCGAACGCGCGCGGCGCGCTGCGCGAAGCATTCGCGAGCCCCAGCTACTGGTGCGTCACGGCGGCCTTCTTCGTGTGCGGGTTCCACGTGACCTTTCTCACCACGCACATGCCCGGCGCGATCGAGCTCTGCGGCCTGCCCGCCGGCCTGTCGGGCGCGTCGATCGCGCTGATGGGACTCTTCAACATCGTCGGCAGCATCGCCGCCGGTGCGGCGATCCAGCGCGTCCCGATGAAGCTCACGCTCTCGGCGCTCTACGGGCTGCGCGGGCTCGGCGTGGCGGCGTTCCTGATCGCGCCGAAGACCGAGGCGGTGGTGCTCGGCTTCTCGGTGTGGATGGGGCTCACCTACATGGCGACGCTGCCGCCGACCGCCGGCCTGATCGGCAAGCTGTTCGGCCAGAGCAATCTCGGACTGCTGCTCGGGCTGACGTTCTTCGTCCACCAGCTCGGCGCGTTTCTCGGCGCGTGGCTGGGCGGGGTTGCCGTCGAAGCGACCGGCAGCTACGACGCGCTCTGGTACGCCGACATCGCGCTCGCCGTGTGCGCCGCCCTGATCCCGCTCGCGGTCCACGAAGGCGCGCGCGCGGCCCCCGCGCCGCGGCCGCTCGTCGTCGGCGCGCTCGCGCCGGCGCGGGGGTGAGCGGATGCTCGCGGCCGTCCTCGGACTCCACGCCGCGACGGGCGCGACGCGGCGCCTGCGCGACGGCCGGCGCGTGCGCATCCGGCCCGCGACGCCGCGCGACGCCGAGGCGATCCAGGCGTTCGTGCGCGGCCTCTCGGACGCCACGCGCCGCCGCCGCTTCTTCAGCCCGATGCGCGAGCTGCCCCCGGGGCTGCTCGAGCGCATGACCGCGGCCGACCAGGCGCGCGAAGCGGTGCTGCTCGTGCTCGCCGGACCGGCCGGGGAGGAATCGGTCGTCGCGATCGGGCAGTACGCCGCGGAGCCCGGCAGCCCGGCCTGCGAGCTAGCCCTGGTCGTGGACGATGCGTGGCAAGGCAGCGGCCTCGGACGGATCCTGATCGAGCGCCTGCTCGAGCTCGCCCGTCGCGCCGGGTTCGCGCGCGCCGAGGGCGACGTGCTCCCGGCCAACCGCTCGATGGTCGCCCTCGCGCGCGTCTGCGGCTTCGATCTCGCGCACAACCCGGAGGACCCGACCCTGCTGCGGATCGTGCGCCACCTGCCGGCCGCCCGCGCGCCCGCCGCGCGCGCGGCGCACCGCGAGTGGCTGCCCGCCCCCGCCTTCGGCATGCCGGCCGTGGCGCGCTGAGGGCGGGCTCGCCGCGCACGCGCCAGCGCTCGCCGCGCTCGGGCGCGCAGGACCGCCTGTGTCCCGCCGGAATCTGGCGGACAATCGGGCCGTGACGTACGGATTCGCACCGGCATGAGCGTCGACATCGAGTGCGTCGTCGACGCTCGCACGGAGGTGGCCGAGTCGCCGGTGTGGAGCGTCGGCGAGCAGGTGCTCTATTGGGCCGACATCTACGGCGGCGGCCAGGGCGGCCGGCTCAGCCGCTACGACCCGGCGAGCGGCGCGAGCACGCGCTGGCAGTTCGCCGAGCCGCTCGGCTCGTTCGGCCTGCGCGCGGCGGGCGGCATGGTGCTCGCGCTGAAGTCGGGCTTCCATCGCTTCGATCCGGCGACGAGCGCGCTCGAGCGGATCGCGCAGCCCGAGCCCGAGCGTCCGCACAACCGCCTGAACGACGGGCGCTGCGACCGCGCCGGGCGCTTCTGGTGCGGCTCGATGCGCGACCCGGCCGACCCGGCGCGGCCGACCGGCACGCTGCACCGGCTCGACCCGAGCGGCTCATCGACGCCGATGCTCGACGGCCTCTTCGTCGCGAACGGCCTCGCGTTCAGTCCGGACGATCGCACGCTCTACGTGTCGGATTCGGCTCCGGCGGTGCGCACGATCTGGGCGTTCGACTTCGACATCGGCGCCGGCGCGATCGCCAACCGTCGCATCTTTGTCGACACGCACGGCATGGACGGGCGGCCCGACGGCGCCGCGGTCGACGTCGACGGCTGCTACTGGATGGCCGCGAACGACGGCTGGGCGCTCGCGCGCTTCACGCCGCGAGGCAAGGCCGACCGCACGATCCGCCTGCCGGTGGCGAAGCCGGCGATGCTCGCCTTCGGCGGGCGCGACCTCAGGACGATCTACGTCACCTCGATCCGCCCGCGGAACCGCGATCTCTCCGACCAGCCGCAGGCCGGCGGCGTGTTCGTCGTCGAGGGCGCAGGCATCCAGGGCCTGCCCGAGCCGAAGTTCCGCGGCTGAGCGCGACGCGGCCCGATGGACATCGCCCTCTGGATCCTCGCCGTGCTGATGATCATCGCGGGCGTCGCCGGCACGGTGCTGCCGTGGCTGCCCGGCGTGGTCCTGGTGCTCGCCGGCGTCGCGCTCGCGGCGTGGATCGACGACTTCGCGCGGATCTCGGGGTGGACGGTCGGCGTGCTCGCGGTGCTGACGGGGCTCGCGGTGCTGATCGACTACCTCGCCGGCGTCGCCGGCGCACAGCGCGCCGGCGCAAGCCGGCTCGCGCTCGCCGGCGCTGCGATCGGCACCGTCGCGGGCGTGTTCACCGGGCTGTGGGGCCTCGTCTTCATGCCGCTCGCCGGCGCGGCGATCGGCGAGTATCTCGCGCTGAAGGATCTCTACCGCGCCGGCCGCGTCGGGCTCGCGACCTGGCTCGGCATGATCGTCGGCGGCGCGCTGAAGGTCGCGATCGCCCTCGTGATGGTCGGGATCTTCGTCGGTGCGCTGATCCTGTAGCGCCCGGTCAGCCCGTGCTCCAGGCGCGCGGCCGGCGCATGCCGGCGATCTTGCACGCCTGCTTCACGTAGCCGTAGGGGAAGAGCTCGAACAGGCGCTTGCGCGCCGCGGCGCCGTAGACTTCCGCGAGATGCTTGATCGCGAAGCGCGCGTCGGCGGCGATCTGGTGCGAGGTGTAGAAGTCGCGCATGAAGCGGATCACCCGCCAGTGGTCGTCGGTCAGCACGATGCCCTCGCGCCGCGCGAGCTCCTCGGCGACGGTCTCGTTCCACTCGGCCGGGTCGACCAGGTAGCCCTCGGGGTCGGTGCGCAGGGCGGTCGTGTCGCGGGTGTTCATCTCGTCCGGTGCGTACGCTCGCAGGCGCCGAGTCTAGCGCAGCCCGGACGCCGCAAGCCGCGCGCGGCGCCGGCGCGTGATCTGGCTCAAACGAGCCGCGCGCGTCCCCTTCTTGCCAGGGAGGGGTGCCGCGCGAAGCGCGGCGGGGTGGTTGCTGCGGTCGCAGCATGCAAGGGCCCACACCAACTCGGGGAGCAGGGGCCCCGCGCCTGCGGCGCCACCACCCCGGCCGCTTGCGCGGCCACCCCTCCTCGGAGAGGAGGGGATGGCGCCGGGCTCACGCCGCCGCGGCCATCGCCTTCTTCTTCTGCTGCGCGGCGCTCTGGTGCATCTTCGCGTAGGCGTCGTGCGCCGCGGCCTCCGCTTCGCCGACGTGGATCGGCAGACCCATGTCGGAGAGCACCGAGCCGAGCGCCGACAGGCACAGCATCACGTTGTCCGGGCGGCACGAGTAGCCCATGATGCCGAAGCGCCAGATCTTGCCGGCGAGCGGCCCGAGGCCGGCGCCGATCTCCAGGCTGAACTCCTCGAGCAGCGTGCGGCGCACCTTCGCCTCGTCCACGCCCTCGGGCACGAACACCGCGTTCATCTGCGGGATCTGGTACTGCTCCTTGACCAGGAACTTGAGGCCCATCGCCTCCAGCCCCGCCTTGAGCGCGAGATGATGGCGCTGATGGCGCGCCCATGCGTTCTCCAGCCCTTCCTCGCGCAGGAGCAGCAGCGCCTCGTGCAGGCCGAGCAGCGAGTTCGTCGGCGCGGTGTGGTGATAGGTGCGAGTCGTCGCGCCCCAGTAGCCGAGCAGCAGGTTCATGTCCATGAACCAGCTGTGGATCTTGTCCTTGCGCGCCTTGACGTAGTCGACCACGCGCTCGGTGAACGACACCGGCGAGAGCCCCGGCGTGCACGACAGGCACTTCTGGCTCGCCGAGTAGATCGCGTCGATGCCCCACTCGTCGACCAGCACCGGGCAGCCGCCGAGCGAGGTGACCGCGTCCACGATCGTGAGCGCGTCGTGCTTGTGCGCGATCTCGACCAGCGTCTTCGCGTCGGAGAGCGCGCCGGTCGAAGTCTCCGCGTGCACGAACGCGACCACGCGCACGTCGCGATTCTTCTTCAGCGTGTCCTCGAGCTTCTGCGGATCGCACGGCTCGCCCCACTCGTGGTCGATCACGACCGGCACGCCGCCGCAGCGCTCGACGTTCTCGACCATGCGGCCGCCGAAGACGCCGTTCTTCATCACCACGACCTTGTCGCCCGGGCGCACCAGGTTGACGAAGCAGTACTCCATGCCGACCGAACCGGGCCCGGAGACCGGGAAGGTGAGCGCGTTCTTCGTCTGGAACGCGTAGCGCAGCAGCGACTTCAGCTCCTCCATCATCTCGACGAACACCGGGTCGAGATAGCCGATCGCGGGCTGGCTCATCGTGGTGAGCACGCGCGGGTGGATCTCGGTCGGACCGGGGCCCATGAGCGTGCGCTGCGGCGGATGGAACGAGCTGATGCGCTTCGCGGGGGCGTACGGGTTCATGGACTGGCTCCCAGAGTAGAGCGCCCCGAAGTCGTCGGGGCGCGATTTGACCTTCACCGGGCGCTTGGCGCCGGCCTCGTCGAGGATCTCGACCGCGCTGATGCGGCCGTCCGACACGCGCTCGATCTCCATCGCCCAGCGCGCCGGCACGTAGCCCGACTTCACCCAGTTGTTGACCACGGCGCGGTCGAGGCTCAGGCGCCGCGCCACCTCGGCCTGGCTGCCGAAGAGCGCGACGAGCCGCTCGATGCAGCTCATGGCCGGAAGGTCGGGATTCGACATGCCCACGAGTCTGCCTTATCAAGAAAACTTTGACAAGCTCCGTTTGCGCCTTGCCCGGTGGCACGCGGGAGCGTGATCCCTGCTAATTCATGCGGTTAGGGCTCGGCGTAGGGTAGGGATCCGTTCCGCCACCCGGACCGCCGCCGACGGAGATCGCGCCCATGCCCACCGTCCACACCACGTGCCGGCTCTGCCTCGTCCGCTGCGGGATCACCGTCGAGACCGACGCCGCGGGACGCATCAACCGGTTCGTCGGCGACCGCGGCCATGCGCTCAGCAAGGGCTACCTCTGCATCAAAGGGAAGGCGTCGCTCGACATCGCGACCTCGCCCAAGCGCGTGCTGCATCCGCTGCGCCGCGCGGGCGAGCGCGGCGCCGGCCGCTGGGAGCGCGTCTCCTGGGACGTCGCGCTCGACGACATTGCCGCGCGGCTCGGCCGCGTCATCGCCGAGCACGGCGCGCGCGCGGTCGCGGTGCAGGCGCTGCCGCCGAAGGAGTACTTCGCCTACGACGTCTTCTGCAACCTGATCGGCAGCCCGACCTTCTTCAAGCACGACTCGCACCAGTGCTTCACGCCGCAGCTGATGGCCGACACGCTCACCTTCGGCAACCTGCTCACCTACCCGTCGTACACGTCGCTGGAGGACGCCGACCTCGTCGTCCTGTGGGGCATCAACCCGAGCGAGACGAACGGCTCGAAGTACCAGCGCGTGCGCGACGCCCAGCGGCGCGGCGCGCGCACCATCGTGGTCGATCCGCGCCCGACGCGCTCGGCGCGCGAGGCCGGCCTCTGGCTGCGCGTGCGCCCGGGCACCGACGCCGCGCTCGCGCTCGGCATCATCCGCGAGATGATCGCGAACGGCTGGTACGACCGCGCCTTCGTCGACGCGTGGACGGTCGGCTTCGACGCGCTGCGCGAGCGGGCCGCCGCGTACGCGCCCGAGCGGGTGGCCGAGATCGCGTGGGTCCCGGCGGAGAAGGTGCGCGCGGCCGCGCGCATGATCGGCGAGGCGCGCGCGGCGGCGCTCTACACCTTCATCGGCGTGACGATGGGCGGCAACTCGATCGCCTCGATCCGCCTGATGGGGTTCATCCCGGCGCTCACCGGCCGCATCGACCAGCCGGGGACGAACGGCTTCCTGCCGCCGACCGGCGCGCGCATGCCCGGGTACTACGCCGCCGATCTCGGCGTCGACGACCATCGCAACCTCGCCGAGCAGCTCTCGGCCGAGCGCTTCCCGCTGCTCGCCGGCCCGCACGCGATCACCACGCCCTACCCGCACCCGCGCCAGGTGATCGACGCGATGCTCACCGGCCGGCCCTACCCGGTGCGCGCGCTGTGGACCAACTGCAACCCGGTCGTGGGCCTCGAGGACACCGCGACGACCATCGCGGCGCTCGGCAAGCTCGACCTGCTCGTCGTCTCGGACCTGTTCGAGTCGCCGACCGCGCGGCTCGCCGACTACGTCCTGCCGGTGACGATGCACCTCGAGTCGGACGCGATCTCCGAGTACTCGGGCATCAACATGAGCGGGGCGCGCCGGCGCGCGGTCGCGCCGCGCGGCGAGGCGCGCGAGGAGGCCGACGTCGTGCTCGACGTGCTCGCGCGCATGGGCTGCGCCGGCCGCCTGCCGTTCCGCACCAACCGCGAGCTGCTCGACTTCCGGCTCGCGCCGCTCGGCATCGGTTTCGACGAGCTCGCCGCGCGCGGCAGCTACGTGCGCCCGACCGAGCCGCTCAAGTACCGCTCGGGCAAGCTGCGGCGCGACGGCGAGCCGGGCTTCAACACGCCGTCGGGCAAGATCGAGTTCGCCTCCGGCGTGCTCGCGCGCTTCGGCTACGACCCGCTCCCCGATTTCGTCGAGCCGCCGCTCGGCCCGGTGCGCGCGCCCGCGATCGCCGAGCGCTACCCGCTGGTGCTGATGAGCGGCACGCGCACGGTCGAGTACTACAGCACGCTCGGCATCGAAGTGCCACGGCTGCGCCGGCGGCGGCCGTTCCCCAGCCTCGAGATCGCGCCCGAGACGGCCGCGGCGCACGGACTGGCGGACGGCGACTGGGTGGCGATCGCGGCGCCGACCACCACGCGCACGATCGCGCGCCGGATCGAGATCGTGCCGGGCATGCACCCGCGCGTCGTGAACGCCGAGGGGCTGTGGTACCTGCCCGGGCGCGAGGACCTGATCGACGGCGTGCTCGCCGTCGGCGCCAACGTGCTCACGCCGCTCACCGACGAGGTCGACCCGGTATGCGGCGGCTCGATCGCGCGGGCCATCCTGTGCCGGATCGAGAAGACCGCGCCGCCGCCCGAGGCGCGCGCCTGAGGAGCGTCACCGCTCCGCGGCCGGCGCCGCCTCGTCCTGCTCGCCGCCGGCGACCATCTGCAGCGCCGCGGCCGAAGTGCGCATCATCGGCACGAACTTCGTGTGCGGCGCCTCCGGCGCCTCGGGCGCCTTGCGCAGGCGGTAGTAGGCGAAGCCGGCCATCGCCGTGAGCACTACCGCGAAGAACACCGGCAGCGTGCGCGGGCCGAACGCCTCCATCGCGCTCCCGGCGAAGGCCGGGCCGATCACCGCGCCGACGCCGTACACGAGCAACAGCCCGCTCGATCCGGCGAGCGCGTGCTCGCGCGCGAGGCGGTCGTTCACGAACGCGACCGAAACCGGGTACACCGAGAACGCGAGCCCGCCGTACACGAACATGCAGGCCATGAGCGCCGCGACCGACCAGTACGTCGCGCCGAGCGCGGCGAGCGCGGCGAGCGCTCCGCCCGCGCACACCGCGACGAGCACGTAGCGCCGGTCGCCGCGGTCCGAGAAGCGGCCGATCGGCCACTGCAGCATCGCGCCGCCGAGCACCGCCGCGCTCATGAAGCCGGCGATCGCCGTCGTCTCGAGCCCGATCCGCTGCACGAAGGGCGGCCCCATGCCCCACAGCGCCCCGGCCGCGAGGCCGGCGGCGAACGCGCCGGCCACGCCCGCGGGCGCGGCCTCGTACAGGCTGCGCAGGCCGAGGTGCGGCACGCTCACCGGCTTCGGCTGCTCGACGCGCGTGAAGGCGACCGGAACCAGCGCAAGCGAGAAGAGGATCGACACGATGCCGAACAGCGCGAACCCCGACGGATCGGCGGTCGCGATCAGCACCTGCCCGAGCGCGAGCGCGAAGAGCGCGATCGCCGTGTAGGCCGAGAACACCTGGCCGCGCCGGTCGTCCGGCGAGTGCGCGTTGAGCCAGCTCTCGACCACCATGAAGAGGCCGACCAGGCAGCCGCCGTTCAGCACGCGCAGCAGCGCCCACAGCCACGGGTCGATCGCGAGCGCGTGGACGATCGCGGTGGCCGAGGCGACCGCGGCGAACATCGCGAACGCGCGGATGTGGCCGACGCGCCGGACGATCGCCGGGCAGAAGAACGTCCCGAGGAAGAAGCCGACGAAGTACGCCGACATGACGAGCCCGATCACCACGTCGGCGAAGCCCTCCAGCCCCGCGCGCACGCCGAGCAGCGTGCCGAAGAGGCCGCTGCCGGTGATCAGCACGGCGACGCCGAGGAGCAGCGAGGAGACCGAGTAGAGCGCGGCGAGCATGATCGGGAGACCCGTCGTTCCCGCGCGCGCGGGAATGCGGATCCGGAGCGCCGAAGCTTACTGGATCTGCGCGTGCGCGGGATGACGGACGCCTCGGCGCGCGGGACGGGAGGTTGCGCGGGGGACGACCGACGCCTCGGCGCGCCAGATGGAATCGGGCACCGCGCACGCAGCCGCGTCGGCGACGTCGGACGGCG
>JAHDYJ010000085.1:9149-19542 GCA_023383795.1 Burkholderiales bacterium
TCGGCCCCGCGCCCCCCGCCCGCCCCCGCGCCGGCGCCGGCGGCCGGCGGCGGCGCGCTGCTCCAGGCGCAGGACGAAATCGAACGCCGCGAACGCCGGCGCGTCGGCCGGCGCCGCGCGCAGCCCTTCGCCGCGCGCGGCCGCGGCGGCGAGCGCGGCGAGCGCGGCGGGCTCCACGCCCATGAAGCGCGCGCCCGCGGGCGCCGCCGCGGCAAGCGCGGCGAAGTGCGCCGCGGCGCCCGCGGCGAGCCGCCGCACGCCCGCGGCCCGTCCCTCGCGCACCTTGAAGCCGGCGCCGGCGAGCTTGATCAACCCGCGCAGGAGCTCGCCCGCGGCGCCGCGCCGCCCGGCAGCGTGCCACACGGTCTCCCACGCCTCGTGCGCCTCCCAGTAGTAGCCGTGGTTGAAGAGATCGACCCCGGCGAGGAACGCGCCGCAGTCGCGCCAGCGCGCCGGGTCGAAGCCGCGCGGCGAGGGCAGCCGCGCGCCGAAGCGATGGCCGCCCGGGTCGCGGGTCGGGTGGGGGAAGCGCCCGGGCACGTAGGCGTAGGGCGGCAGCGGCAGGTCCGGAACGTAGCGGGGCGGCATCGGCGCAGGCTCGGCGTTTCCAGCTTGCCACGGGAAGCCCCGGCGATCCGCGATTCCGTGATCTGGCGCACATACACGGCCCCGCTGACTGAACGATCATTCAGCCGATTACCACTCCCGGGAAGAGGAAGGCATGCGCCCGCCCGGCGGCGTCCCGTCCGCACACATCGACCCCTTCATCGCCCGCCAGTTGCCCCCGCGCGAGCTGTGGCCGCGGTTCGACTACTCGGCGCCGCACCTGCGCGCCTACCCCGACCGCCTGAACGCGTCGGTGGCGCTGCTCGATGCGGCGATCGAGGCGGGCGCGGGCGACAGGCCGGTGTTCCACTACGAAGGCGTCACCTGGTCGTACCGCCATCTCTTCGACCGCGTGCAGCGCCTCGCGCGCGTGCTGGTCGAGGACTTCGGCGTCGTGCCGGGCGGCCGCGTGCTGCTGCGCTCGCCGAACACGCCGATGATGGCCGCCTGCTGGCTCGCGGTCGCGCGCGTGGGCGGCGTGGTGGTCGCCACCATGCCGCTGCTCCGCGCGCGCGAGCTCGCCTTCATCCTCGACAAGGCGCAGGTACGCGTCGCGCTGTGCGAGGTCGGCGCGATCGAGGAGCTCGCCGCGGCCGCGGCGCGCAGCCCGGCGCTCGAGCGCATCAGCTGCTTCACCGCCACCTGCGACGCCGGCCACGCGGACGCCGACCTCGACCGGCGCGTCGCGGCGAAGCCGGCCGGCGCGGGCGCGGTCGCGACCGCCGCCGACGACGTCGCGCTGGTGAGCTTCACCTCGGGCACGACCGGCAATCCGAAGGGCGCGGCGCACTTCCACCGCGATCTGCTCGCGGTCACCGACTGCTGGCCGCGCGTCTACACCGTCGAGCGCGACGAGGTCGTCGCCGGCTCGCCGACGCTCGCGTTCACCTACGGGCTCGCCGCCTCGCTGCTCTACCCGCTGCGCTACCGGGCGAGCGCCGTGCTGATGCCGCGCCCGACGCCGGAGGCGATCCTCGCCGCGATCGAGCGCTACCGCGTCACCAGCCTCTACAGCGTGCCGACGAGCTACCAGGCGATGCTTCCGCTCGCTCCGCGGCACGATCTCTCGAGCCTGCGCAAGTGCACCTCGGCGGGCGAGAACCTCCGCACGCGGCTATGGAACGACTGGCACGCGGCGACCGCCTGCCGCATCGTGAACGGCCTCGGCACCACCGAGATGCTCACGCACTTCGTCTCCGAGTCGATGCAGGTCGCCTGCGTCGGCTCGATGGGCCACGCGGTACCGGGCTACACGGTGCGGCTGATCGACGACGAGGGCCGGCCGGTGCCGCGCGGCGAGCACGGCCGCCTGGCGGTGATCGGCCCGACCGGCTGCCGCTACATCGGCGATCCCGAGCGCCAGCAGATCGCCGTCCAGCACGGCTGGAACGTGACCGGCGACCTGTGCGAGCAGGATCCCGAAGGGTGCGTGTGGTACGTCGACCGCTCCGACGACATGATCGTCTCGTCGGGATACAACATCTCCGCGCAGGAGATCGAGCGCGTGCTCTGCGAGCATGCCAAGGTCGCCGCCTGCGCGGTCGTCGGCGTGCCGGACGCGGCGCGCGGCAACATCGTGCGCGCCTGCGTGGTGCTGCGCGATCCGGCGCAGGCGGGCGAAGCCGCCGCGCGCGAGCTGCAGGAGCACGTCAAGGCGGTGCTGGCGCCGTACAAGTACCCGCGCGACGTGCGCTTCCTCGATGCGCTGCCGATGACGCCGACCGGCAAGATCCAGCGCTACCGCCTGCGCGAGGCCTGGCGGGACACGGCCGAGCCGGCGGTGCAGTGAGCGCGCGGCGCGGCCGCGCCGCTTAGTCCGCGTCTTCGGGCGCGGGTGCGCCGGCGGCGGGCGCGAGCGGCTCCGGATCGAACGCGCGGTCGCCCGCGGCGTCCGGCACGCCCGTCGCGGCGAGCCCGGCGAAGTCGAAGAGCGCCCGGTCGAGCAGGTGCGAGGGCGTGACGTTCGCCAGGCTGCGGAAGATCGTCTCGACGCGGCCCGGGTGTCGCTTCTCCCACTCGCGCAGCATCGCCTTCACGGCCTTGCGCTGCAGGTTCTCCTGCGAGCCGCACAGGTCGCACGGGATGATCGGGAAGCGGCGCACCTCGGCGTAGCGCGCGAGGTCGCGCTCCTCGACGTAGGCGAGCGGACGGATCACGACGTGCTGGCCGTCGTCGGAGACGAGCTTCGGCGGCATCGCCTTCAGCTTGCCGCCGAAGAAGAGATTCAGGAAGAAGGTCTCGAGGATGTCGTCGCGGTGGTGGCCGAGCGCGATGCGCGTCGCGCCGAGCTCGCGCGCCACGCGGTAGAGCACGCCGCGCCGCAACCGCGAGCAGAGCGAGCACATCGTGCGCCCTTGCGGGATCACGCGCTTCACGATCGAGTGCGTGTCCTGCACTTCGATGTGGAACGGGATGTCGAGCGTCCGCAGGTACTCCGGCAGCACGTGCTCCGGGAAGCCGGGATGGCGCTGATCGAGATTGACCGCCACCAGATCGAAGCCGACCGGCGCCGCCGCGCGCAGCTTCAGCAGCACGTCGAGCAGGCCGTAGCTGTCCTTGCCGCCCGAGAGGCACACCATCACGCGGTCGCCGGCGCCGATCATGTCGTAGTCGCCGATCGCCTGCCCGACGAGCCGGCGCAGGCGCTTCTCGAGCTTGTTCGCCTCGTAGGCTTGCCTCTGCAGGCGGCGGTGGTCGGGCGCGTTCATGACGTGGAGCTGCGTTCGGGCGGTGCATTATCCCAGAGCCGCCGCGGGGCCGCGAGCGCGGCGGCCGCGCGCGCTGCGGGGGATTTGCCCTCGCCGCGCCGCTCGCCGATCATCGGGGGGTCGATCGCGGAGACCCACGATGCGCCGCCTTGCCCTGCCCGCCCTGCTCTGCGCGGCCGCGCTCGCCGCCGGCTGCGCGGCGCCCGGCCGCCCGCCGCTCACGGCCGCGCCCGAGGTCGGTCCGAACTTCGACGTGCCCGACGCGCGGAGTCGCATGATCTATCTCGCGCGCCAGGAGTGGACGCTGTTCGGCCGGCCGGTGGTGATCGAGAACGGGACCGAAGACCCGGCGCTCGCCTTCGACGACGGCGGGGCCACGCACGAAGTGCAGGCGCCGATGCTCTCGCGCGTGCTGATGTACTGGTACGCGGTTTCGCGGCTGCCGATCGTCGGCTACCAGGGCGAGCTCAGACCGTGGTCGGCGGCGTTCATCTCCTGGCTCGCGAAGGGCGCCGGACTGATGCCGGAGGAGTTCCCGCCCACCGTGCTGCACTGGGACTACATCGAGCGCTTCCTCGCCGCCGGCGGCGGCGAGCGCTTCGTCGCGCGCGATCCGGCGCGCTACGCGCCGCGCGCCGGCGACCTGGTGTGCAACGCCCGCGCCGGCAACAGCGCCGATTTCGCGCGCCTGGGCCGCGGCCCGTACCACTGCGACATCGTCGTCGAGGTGCACTCCGGCGAGGTCGACGCGATCGGCGGCAACGTCGGCGACGTCGTCGCGCTCAGCCGTCTGCCGACCGATGCGCAGGGCCTGCTCGCGCCGCATCCGCGCCGGCCGTGGGCGGCGGTGATAGAGCAGCGCGAGGGCGAGTGAGGTCGCTCGTCCCCTCCTTGCAAAGGAGGGGTGCCGGCGAAGCCGGCGGGGTGGTTCGCGCGAAGCGCGGCCACCCCTCCTCAGAGAGGAGGGGACGGGCGCCTCAGAGATTGACGCTGCGCCCGCCGTCCACCGCGATGATCTGGCCGGTCACGTACGGCGCCTCGGCGACGAGGAAGTACACCGCTCGCGCGATGTCCTCGGGCTCGCCGGTGCGCTTGAGCAGCGTGTGCGACACGACGCGCTGGCGCGCGACCTCGTCGTAGGAGCCGTCGTCGGGCCACAGGACCGGGCCCGGCGCGACCGCGTTCACGCGCACCTCGGGGCCGAGCTCGCGCGCGAGCGAGCGGGTGAGCCCGTCCAGCCCCGCCTTCGCGACGCTGTACACCAGGTAGCGCTTGAGCGGGCGCTCGGCGTGGATGTCGCTGATGTTCACGATGCAGCCGCGCGCGCGGGCGAGATGCGGTGCGGCCGCCTGCGCGAGGAAGAGCGGTCCCTTGAGATTGGTGCCGACGAGATCGTCCCAGTCGGTCGACTTGATCTCGCCGATCGGCGTCGGATGGAACGTCGACGCGTTGTTGACCAGCACGTCGAGGCCGCCGAAGCGCTCCACGGTCGACTTCACGATCTGCGCGACCGCGCTCAGGTTCAGCAGATCGGCGCGCACCGACGCCGCCGAGTCCGCGCGCGCCGCGTTCAGCTCGGCGACCAGCGTCTTCGCGTCGCCGGTCGAGGCGCGGTGATGGACCATGACCGCCGCGCCCGCCGCGTGCAGCCGGCGCACGATGGTCGCGCCGACGCGCTTCGCGCCGCCGGTGACGAGCGCCACCTTTCCGGACAGGGGTTCGGCCATGCGTGCGATTGAGGATTCTACCGGAATGGCGCACTATGACGGCCCGCCATGAAGACGCAAACCGCGCTTCCGCAACCATCGCCGGACGCGCTCGCGCACAGCGCACGCGTGGTCGATCACGTGCGCGCCGAGATCGCGCGCGCGGGCGGCTGGCTCGACTTTGCGCGCTACATGGAGCTCGTGCTCTACGCGCCGGGCCTCGGCTACTACAGCGCCGGGGCGCGCAAGCTCGGACCGGACGGCGACTTCACCACCGCGCCCGAGCTCACGCCGCTCTACGGACAGTGCGTCGCGCAGCAGGCGAGGCAGGTGCTCGAGCTCGGCCTCGACCAGGTCCTCGAGGTCGGCGCCGGCTCGGGCGCGCTCGCGGCGTCGCTGCTCGAGGAGCTCGACCGGATGGGCGCCGTGCCGAGGAGCTTCCTGATCCTCGAGCTCTCCGCCGATCTACGCGCGCGCAGCCGCGACCTCCTCGCCGCGCGCGTGCCGCACCTGATGGAGCGCATCGCGTGGCTGAACGTGCTGCCGCCCGCGTTCTCCGGGATGGTGATCGGCAACGAGGTGCTCGACGCCATGCCGGTGCACGTGGTGCGCGCGACGGCGGAGGGGATCGAGGAGGGCGGCGTCGTCGTCGCCGGGCACGGCGAGGCGCCCTTCGCGTGGGCCTTCCGGCCGGCGGGCGGGGCGTTGCGCGACGCGGCCGGCGAGCTCGGGCTCGCGCCCGGCTACACCACCGAACTCGCGCTCGCCGCGCGCGGCTTCGTGCGCAGCCTCGCGGGGATGCTCGAGCGCGGCATCGCGCTCTTCGTCGACTACGGATTCCCGTCGCACGAGTACTACCATCCGCAGCGCTCGACCGGCACGCTGATGTGCCACTACCGCCATCGCGCGCACGGCGACCCGTTCTTCCTGCCCGGGCTGCAGGACGTCACCGCGCACGTCGACTTCAGCGCCGTGGCGCGCACGGCCGCGGACGCGGGGCTCGACGTGCTCGGCTACGCCAACCAGGCGCAGTTCCTCGTCAACTGCGGCATCACCGACCTGATGCTGCGGGTGCCGCCCGAGGACGTGGCGCGCTATGCGCCGCAGGCCGCGGCGGCGAACAAGCTCCTCTCGCCCGCGGAGATGGGCGAGCTCTTCAAGGCGATCGCCCTCGGGCGCGGCGTCGAAGGCCCGCTCGCCGGCTTCGCCGCCGGCGACCGCCGGCACACGCTGTAGCGGCGGCGGTTGCGGCGGGCCGCGCGCCGGTGGCTATAATCCGCCGCATGAAACGCGTCTCGGTCGCATCTCTCGCGCTCGCGGCGGCGCTCGCGGCGGCGCTGATCCCGGCCGCCGCCGTCGCCGCCGATCCGGCCGGGCAGGCGGTCGACGCCGCGCGCAAGCGCTGGCAGGAGAGCCCGCACGGCCCGATGCTCGAGCGCATCCTGCCGCCCACGTTCGAGCCCGCGCAGCTTCCCGAGCCGGCGTCGCGCGGCGCGCGGCTCACGATCGAGTACTGCGTGCAGTGCCACAACCTGCCCAACCCGGCGATGCACCACGCGGCCAAGTGGCCCGGCATCGTCGAGCGCATGGTCGTGCGCATGCGCGGCAAGGGCAACCTCGGCGAGCTGATGAAGGAGATGATGGCCGGCGTGAAGGCGCCCTCCGACGAGGAGCGCGCGGTGCTGCTCGCCTACTTGCAGCGCCACTCGCAGCGGCCGCTCGATCCGCGCCGGTATCCCGAGATCCGCACCGACGCCACGAAGTCGTTCCGCCTCGCATGCCAGCAGTGCCACACGCTGCCCGATCCGCAGCGGCACACCGCGAGCGAGTGGGAATCGGTCGTCGCGCGCATGGAGCGCAACATGCTCTGGATGAACCGCGTCGTCGGCTCGCGGCCCGATCCGCGCGAGCCGCAGCTCAGGATCGACGAGATCCTGGATTTCCTGCAGCGCTACGCCAAGAAAGGGTGAGGAGTGGGACGTGCGGAGCGGCGAGCGCGCGGCGCCCGCCATTCGGGATCCCCTTGCGCATCCCACCGCTCCGAGACCCGCCGCCGCCGACGCCGCGCCGCGATCCTCGCTGACGTTTTCCGACGCCGATACGGAGGATGACCCGAGCCCCCACCGCCCGCGCGAGCACCGGGGCGCCGAGCGCGCCGCTCGCGAAGCTCACGCGGCCGCGGCTCTATCGCGTCATCCGGCGCGAGCGCCTGTTCAGGCTGCTCGACGAGCGGCGCGGGCATCCGGCGGTGTGGCTCGCCGGCGCGCCCGGCGCCGGCAAGAGCGCGCTCGTCGCGAGCTATCTCGACACCCGGCGGATCGCGGCGATCTGGTTCAACGTCGACGCCGGCGACGGCGATCCGGCGAGCTTCTTTCACTTTCTCGGGCTGGCGGCCGCGACATTCGCGGGCGCGAAGTCGCCGCCGCCGCCCTTCGACGACGACCACTTCCGGCGCGACGAGGCCGGTTTCACGCGGCGCTGGTTCCGCGAGTTCTTCGCGCGGCTGCAGGCCGGCGCCGCGGTCGTGCTCGACAACGTGCACGAGGCCGGGAGACGCGCCGAGGCCCTCGCGCCCGCCCTCGAGGAGATCCCGGTCGACGTGACCGTGATCCTGATCAGCCGTCGCGAGCCGCCGCCCGGCCTGGCGCGGCTCGTCGCGAACCAGACGCTGGCGCGGATCGGCCCGGAGGACCTCCGGTTCACGCGCGAGGAGGCCGCAGCGCTGCTCGGCGACGCCGGAGACCCCGCGACCGTCGAGCGCGCATGGACGCGCGCCGACGGCTGGGCGGCGGGGCTGATCCTGATGCGCGAGCACATCCACCGCGGCGCGGCGCTCGGCGCGGACGGCGAGCGCATCACGCCCGAGGCGGTGTTCCCGTACTTCGCCGGCGAGATCTTCGATCGCATGCCGCCCGGGAACCGGCACCTGCTGATGCTGATGGCGCTGCCGCCGCGCATACGCGCCTCGATCGCGGTCGAGCTGACCGGCGATCCGAATGCGCCGAGGCTGCTCGAGTACGGGTACCGTCGGCACCTCTTCGTCGCGCGCCGCGACCAGCAGCCCGAGCCCGAATACGAGTTCCACGCGCTGTTCCGCGATTTCCTGCTCGCGCAGGGGCGCGCGCTGCTCGCCCCCGACGAGCTGGCGCAGGCGCGGCTCCGGATCGCAGCGCTCGCCGAAGCGCGCGGCATCACCGAGCGGGTGTTCGAGCTCTACTGCGATGCCGCCGACTGGGCGAGCGCCGTGCGCGTCTTCATCGCCGAGGCGCCGCCGATGCTCGCGCAGGGCCGCTTCGAGACCGTCCTCGCGCGCATCGCCGCGCTGCCCGCGCACGCGCGGGAAGCCGCCCCGTCGCTCGCGTACTTCGAGGGTGTTGCGCGCCTGCATCTAGATCCGGCGGCGGCCCGGGCGAGCTTCGAGCGCGCCTACGACGCGTCCGCGGCGCGGGGGGACGTCGACGGACAGATACAGGCGATCGAGGCGATCATCGTCTCGCACCACCTCTCCCGCACCGACTGGCGCACCGTGGACCGCTGGCTGGAGGTCCTGGAGGCGCTGATCGAGCGTGCGTCGGGGCTCGCGAGCCCGGACGCCGAGGCGCGCGCGCTGTCGAGCCTCGCGGTCGGGCTCGCGTACCGGCAGCCGGGGCACCCACGGCTGCCCGGCTACCTCGACCGGCTCGACCGCATGCTCGACGGAGTCGCGGACCTCAATGCGCGCGTCGGCGCGGCGGCACGCCTGATCGACGGGCTGGGCAAGATCGATGCGCTCGCGCGTGCCGAGGGCGTGGCCGAGCGGATCCTCCCGCTCGTCGATCGCGCCGAGGTGCGGCCCATCACGCGGGTCTGGTGCCGCGTGTGGGCCGCGCAGCTCGCCCTGTTCCGCGCCCGGATGGAGGACTACGACGCGCTGCTCGACGCCGCGCGCGCGATCACGACGGCGCACGGCCTCGGCTTCATCGAGCGGCTGATCGAGCTGCTGCGCGCGTGGGGACTTCTCGCGCGTGGCCGCCTGCCGGAAGCGGAGCGGCTGATCGCGAGCGTCGCGGCAACGCTCGACACGAGCCGCAGGCTCGACCTCGCGCTGCTGCACTACCTCAAGTCATGGCATGCCGCGCTCGCGGGCGACGCCGTCGAGGCCGAGCGCGAGGGGCGCGTCGCCACGCGGATCGCGCCCGAGACCGGCTCGATCGGCGCGACGCTCACCTGCCACGGGGCGCTCGCGCTCGCGCTCGACCTCGCCGGGAACCAGGCGGCGTCGCTCGAGGTCGTCGAGCGCATGAAGGCGCTCGCGCCGGACGTGCGCGGCGGAATGATCCGGTTCCAGATCGACCTGTGGGACGCGTATCTGCGGCTGCGGGCGGGCGACGCCGGGTACCTTGCGCCGCTCGCGGCGGCCCTCGAGCTCGGCCGGCGGGAAGGCTATCTCAACACCTACACGTGGTGGCCGCCGATGATGAGCCGCCTCTGCGCCGCCGCCCTCGAGGCGGGGATCGCGTCCGACTACGTGCGCCGGATGGTCGCCGCGCGCGGGCTCGCGCCGCCGGAGGATGCCGCGCCCGAGGCCTGGCCGTGGCCGCTGCGCATTCACGCGCTGGGGCGGTTCCGCGTCCTGCGCGAAGGCGAGCCGCTGCGCTTCGCGACCAAGGCGCAGAAGAAGCCGCTCGAGCTGCTGAAGGTGCTCGTCGCGCTCGGCGGCGACGGCGTCGACGCCGGACGGCTCGCCGCGATCCTGTGGCCGGATGCGGACGGCGATGCGGCCAAGGTATCGTTCGACAGCACGCTGTACCGCCTGCGCAAGCTGATCGGCCTCGACGCGGCGCTGGTCCTCAACGAGGGCAAGCTTTCGCTCGACCCGCGCTGGTGCCGGGTGGACGTCGCCGCGTTCGAGCGCGCGGCGCGCGACGCCGACGCGGTGGCGCACGATCCCGCCGCGGCGCCGGAGCGCCTCGCCGACGCGGCCGCGGCGCTGCGCGCGGCCTATCCGGGGCACTTCCTTGCCGGCGACGAGGAGCACGGCTGGCAGATGGCGATGCGCGACCGCTTGCGCGCGAAGCTGGTGCGCACCGCGCTCGCGCTCGGCCGCCGCCTGCAGGCCGTCGATCGGCTGCGGGAGGCCGCCGAACTCTATCAGCGCACGCTCGAGCTCGACAACCTAGCCGAGGACCTCTACCGCCAGCTCATCACGTGCCAGCGCGAGCTCGGCGAGCGCGCCGCCGCCCTGCAGACGTATCGGCGCTGCAAGGAGCTCCTTTCGGTCGTCCTCGGCACCCGGCCCTCGGCCGAGACCGAGGCGGTGCGGCGCACGCTCGACGCGGGCTAGCCCGGGTTTCTCACAGGGGATCGAGATGATGGCGAGGCGCCCGTGAGGGT
>JAHDYJ010000086.1:0-7650 GCA_023383795.1 Burkholderiales bacterium
GTACAGTCCGACGGCCTTCATGCGCATTCCGCTCAATGGTTCATTGCCGCGTCGTGGAAGCGCGGGTCGTAGTACGCCGCCGGATCGGTCAGCGTCTTGCGCGGTTCGCCGTACTTCGAGCGCAGCGCGAGCACGGTGCGCACGCCCTCGAGATCGATCTGCGCGCGCTTCTGGAACCCCTGCGCGGGGTCGAGCAGCGCGCGGCAGGCGGCCTCGGCCGTCGCACGGGCGGCGTTCGGGACGTTGCGCGCGAAGAGCTCGATCGCGGCGTCGCGGTTCGCCGGGTCGTACAGCCAGTCGACGGCGGCGGCGTAGGCGCGAACGTAGCCGACGATCGCGTCGCGGTTCCGCTCGGCCCACGGCCGGCGCGCGGCGCCGACCAGCCCCTGGTAGCGGCCGAGCACCGCCAGCGCGTCGGCGAGCCGGTTGCAGCCCTTGGCCTGCGCGATCAGGTCGAACGGCGTGACGAGGAGCGTCCCGGCATGCTTGCCCGCGAGCAGCGCCTCGAAGCGCTGCAGCACGCCGCCCGCCCGCTCGAGCGCGAAGTCGGGCTCGCGCAGCCCGGCGCGCTCGAGGAGCTCGAGCAGCACGAACGCGTAGCCGGTGGTGCGCGCGTCCACCGAGAGCACCTTGCCGCGCAGATCGCCGTAGGACTTCACCTCGGGCGCGGTCACCAGCTGCAGGAAACCGCGGTCGCCGCCCATGAAGGCGAAGAGCTCGGGGCCCTCGACCGGCGCCTCGCCCTGGCCCTCGCGGTAGGCGACGACGTTGTCGATCGCGGTCATCGCGACGTCGAACTTCCCCTCGATCAGCCCGGTGAGCTGGAACACCGAGTTGGGCGTCGGGGTCACGCTCACCGCGACGCCGTTCGCCGCGAAGAGCCCGTTCGCCTCGGCGACCCAGAGCGGCAGGTTGAACCCGCCCGGGAAGACGATCACGCTGACCGGGGTCGTCATCGTCCGCCCGCGGCTCACATGCGGCCCATGCCGCCCATCATCATTCCGGTGCCGAACAGGGCGGCGTTCAGCATGCCGATCACGAAGGCGGCCACGATCGCGATGGCGACGATCACCGCGGTGTAGCCGACGGCCTTGTCCTCCGGCACCTTCATCAGCATCGGGCTGCCGAGGTAGAAGAGGTAGAGCGCGTAGACGCCGCCGAGCAGCGCGATCAGCGCGCCGATCACCGGCAGGAAGGTGAGCACGCCCGCGACCCAGGACGCGGTCATCGAGTAGGCGGTGAGCTTCAGCGCCTGGTCGAGGTCCTTGCGGCCGCCGAAGCTCGGCGCCAGCGCGTCGGCGATCAGCGCGACGACGAACACCATCACCAGGCTGAGGACGTAGCTCGCGACCGCGGATGCGAACGCGACGCCGGCGCCGAAGCGGCCGGCGTGCAGCGTGCCGATGAACGCGAGGCTGACGAACGTCGCCGCCGCGGGGATGACCGCCAGGATGGCGACGTAGTTCAGGTACAAGGCGGCCGGCGCGGTCCGCTCGCCAGCGATCACCGACCATTCGCTGCGCGGCTGGAACAGGATGTTCAGCACGCGCCCCAGGAGCTTGTCGAGCATCGGTCCCCCTCGATCCGCCGACGATCGCCGGAGTATACCGGCCGGGCAGGCCGCCGGGCCGGCGCTACGGCGCGTCGCTCGGCTCGTCGAACTCGATGCCCTGGCCGGCAGGCTCGCAGTCGGGCGGATCGCCTACGGCCACCAGGCGCCGCGGCCGCAGCAGCGGCTTGATCTCCTCCGGCGGCATCGGCTTGCCGAAGTAGTAGCCCTGCGCGAAGTCGCAGCGGTGCATGTGCAGGAACGCGACCTGCGCCGCGGTCTCGACGCCCTCGGCGACGACGACAAAGCCGAGGTTGTGCGCCATGTCGATCACCGCGCGCACGATCGCGGCGGCGTTGGCGTCGGTGGTCGCGTCGCGCACGAACGAGCGGTCCACCTTGAGCGCCGACACCGGGAAGCGCGTGAGATACGCGAGGCTGGAGTAGCCGGTGCCGAAGTCGTCGATCGAGATCTGCAGGCCCGCCTCGCGCAGCCGCTGCAGCACCTGGATCGCATGCTCCGGGTCCTGCACGAGGTAGCTCTCGGTGATCTCGAGCTCGATCAGCCGCGGGTCGACGCGCTCGCCGGCGACGATCTCGATGATCCGCCGGTCGAGGTCCTGCGCGCGGAACTGGCGCGCCGACACGTTGACCGCGACGGGGATCGGCATCAGGCCGGCCTGCCGCCACGCGCGGACCTGGCGGCAGGCCGCGCGCAGCACCCACTCGCCGACCGGCACGATCAGGCCGGTCTCCTCGAGCGCCGGGATGAAGTCGGCCGGCGGCACCACGCCGCGGCTCGGGTGGTTCCAGCGCAGCAGCGCCTCGGCGCCGCGCACGCGCCGCGAGCCGAGCTCGACCTTGGGCTGGAAGACGAGCCTGAACTCCTCGCGCTCGAGGGCGCGGCGCAGATCGGTCTGGAGCTGCATGCGGGCGTGCGAGCGCCGCTCCATCTCGGACGTGAAGAAGCAGTACGCGTCGCGACCGAGATCCTTCGCGCGGTAGAGCGCCGCGTCGGCCGCCTTCAGCAGCGACTCGGCGTCGGCGCCGTCCGCGGGATAGAGTGCGATGCCGACGCTCGCGCTCAGCGAGAGCTCCTGCCCGCCCAGCACGAACGGCGTCCCCAGGCGCGCGAGCATCTTCTGCGCGACCGTCGCCGCCGCGTCGGCGTGCTCGACGTCGGGCAGCACGACGACGAACTCGTCGCCGCTCACCCGCGCGACGGTGTCGCTCGAGCGCACCAGCCCGCGCAGCCGCTCGCCCACCATGGCGAGCAGCTCGTCGCCGAGCTGGTGGCCGTAGGTGTCGTTCACGAGCTTGAACCGGTCGAGGTCGGCGAACAGCACCGCGACCTGCCGGCCCTCGCGCGCGGCGAGCGCGACCGCCTGGCCGAGCCGGTCGCTGAGGAGGTTGCGGTTCGCGAGCCCGGTGATGCTGTCGTACTGCGCCAGGAAGGCGAGCCGGGCTTCGGCTTGCTGCCGCTGCACCGCCGCGGACACCATGTTCGCGATGGTCTTCAGGTACTGCGCGTCGTCGTCGGTGAAACCGGCGTCGCCCGCCCGGAGCGCGGTGAGCACCGCGAACGCGCCGCGCTCGCCGCGGATCGGGACGCTGATCGCCGCGCGCGAGGCGCAGCCCCACGCGCAGCCCGCGGCGCGCGAGCAGCGCCGCTCGAGGCGGCCGGCCGCGACGACCGGTGCATCGACGTCGAGCGCGCGCGCCACGCTGCACTCGCCGCAGGGCGAGACCTCGGTGCCGGTCGGCGCATCCGAGCCGATGCCGGCGGCCGCGCGGATCACGAACCGTCCGCCGTCCGGCAGGCGCTCGAGGACGGCGGCGCCATCGGCGTTCGCGCCCTCGGTGGCCGCCACGGCCTGCGCGAGCAGGGTGTCGAGCGCGGTCGTCTGCAGCGCGCGCTGGCCGAACTCGGCGATCCACTTCTGCCGCGCCGCGTCCGCCGCCAGCCGCTGCTCGGCGAGCTTGCGCTCGGTGATGTCGCGTCCGACGCCGCGGTAGCCGCGGAAGCGCCCGCCCGGGTCGAACACCGGCTCGCCGCTCGCGCTCACGTAGCGCGCCGTGCCGCCGGCGTCGACGCAGACGTACTCGAAATCGCGGAACGGGCGGCGCGCCTCGAGCATCGTGCGGTGATCGGACCACGTGCCGACCGCGGGCGTGGTGTCGCGCAGCTCCCAGCGCGTGCGGCCGAGGGCGTGCTCGCGCGCGACGCCCGATTCCGACGCGCCGTCGCGCGACACGAAGGTGAAGCGGAAGGCCTCGTCCTGCTCCCAGTACCAGTCCGACGAGAGGTGCACCAGGCTGCGGAAGCGCGCCTCGCTCCGCGCCCGGCTCTCCAGCGCCAGGCTGGAGCGCAGGAGGTAGCGCACGCGGTGGCCGAGCAGCTTCCAGCTGATCGGCTTCGACGCGAAGTCGGTCGCGCCCGACTGGTACGCGCGCGCGATCGAGGAGTCGTCGTCCTGGCTGGTGAGGATCAGGATCGGCACGCGCTCGCCGTAGGGCAGCCGCCGGATGCGCTCGCAGCACTCGAAGCCGCTCATTCCGGGCATGTTGAGGTCGAGCAGCACCGCGTCCGGGCGCAGGCGCGCGAACTCGTCGACGCCCTTCTCGCCGCACTGCGCCTCGGCGACGCGGAAGCCCTCGGGTACGAGCGTCTGGGTGACGACCATGCGCTGGATGTCGTCGTCGTCGACGACCAGCACCAGCGGTTCGCGCCGGGCGGCGAGGCCGTCCGCCGGCGCGGCCGAGCGGGGGGGGGGGGGCGCCGCCGCCCCCCCCCCCCGGGGGGCGGGGGGGGGCGGCGCGGCCGGCCGCGGCGGCGCCCGCGCCGCGCGCCGCCGCCGGGGCCGCGGCGGCGGCGGTCGCCGATCCGATCACCGCGATCGGCCCGCTGCGGGCGAGCGGATCGCTCGCGCGCGGGGCCGCGCCGCTCGCGGCGGTGCCCTCCTCCTCGCGTGGAAACTGGACCACGCGCGACTGCGCGCCCGAACCGGAGCCCGACGCCGGCCGTGCCATGATGCAACCTCCGCCCGTAGATGCAAGCTCGGCTGCAAAGCGGCCCACCCGGCGAACGCCGCGCGGTCACCCGGCGCGTGGACGAACCACACGCCGGGGCTGCCCCCCGGAGGTCGCGGCGCGCGCGCAATGCCACGCGCAAATGCGAAAGCCGCGCTCGAAGAGGCGTGTAATGCCCGTTCGAGAACGCGGCTTACACTGGCAACCCCGCTATCTTGCGGCCGGCGTGCGTTCGAGCGTCACGCGGACCCTTCAGACCGGAAGCTTTGCGACCCCGCCTTTCGGCGGGTGTGCCCTTTTCAGCTTGGTGCCCAGCTTAGCGCACGCGCGCGCGGGCACCGCGGCACTTTGTCACGGCGCGCCGCGCGCCCGGCGTAGAATGCGGATGTCAGGTCCGCGACACGTCCCGCCATGGAAGCCGCCGCGCCCGCACTTCGCGCCGAGCTCACCTATGCCGTCGACACCGGCGAGAAGCCGGTGAACGAGACGTTCGGGCCGAACAACATCCGCCGCCGCACGACCGGCGCACGCGAGCAGCGCCTGGTCGACATCCGCGACGGCCGGCCGCTCGCCGGCGAGCTCTCGCTCGACGTGCACGGCTTCGTCTTCGTCGAGCACGCCACTGCGGTCGTCGACTTCTTCGACGCGCGCGCGCTGAAGGCCGTCTATTACCCCGAGATCGAGCGGCTGGTGCAGGCGATGTCGGGCGCGGCGCGGGTGGTCGTCTTCGACCATACGCTGCGCTCCGGCGACGAGGCCGAGCGCGAGGCGCGCCTCGTGCGCGAGCCGGTGCTCTCGGTGCACAACGACTTCACCGAGCGGTCTGGCCCGCAGCGCGTGCGCGACGTCCTGCCCGACGAGGCCGAGGCGCTGCTCGCGCGCCGCTTCGCGATCATCCAGGTCTGGCGCGCGATCGACCGGCCGATCCGGACGAACCCGCTCGCGATCGCCGACGCGCGCACCCTGGCGCCGGGCGACCTGATCGCCGCCGAGCGCCGCTACCCGCACCGCGTCGGCGAGACCTACCAGGTGCGCTACAACCCCGCGCACCGCTGGTTCTACTTTCCCGGGATGCGCCGCGACGAGGCGCTCGTCTTCAAGGTGTTCGACTCGGCGCGCGACGGGCGCGCCCGCTTCACCGCGCACACGGCGTTCGCCGACCCGACCACGCCGGCCGGCGCGCCGCCGCGCCGGAGCATCGAGGTGCGCACATTCGCGTTCTTCGACGAGCCGCGGAAGCTCTGACGCCTCCTCGCGGCGGGCCTCACGCGACCGCGAGCGGCTTCGCGACCATCAGATAGAAGAGCGCAAGCGTCGCGGCGAACGCCGCGACGCCGAGCACGAACCAGGCGCCGAACCAGCGGTGGAAGGCGGCCGGCAGCGTGGCGATCGAGGGAGCCCGCGCCGCCGTCCGGTGCAGCCGCACCTGCATCGCGAGCACCGGCAGCCAGCACGCGCCGGCGAGCGCGACCAGGCCGAGCACGGCGATCGACCACGGGCTGACCCATGGCCAGCCGAGCAGGCGCATCAGCACGAGGCCGCTCGCGAGCTGGAACGCGACGGCCGGCGCCGTGAGGCTCGCATCGGCGATCACGGTGAGCCTGAGGATCGTGCGCAGCGCGCCGAGATCGCCGGCGCGCATGGCGCGCCGGTAGCCGAACCAGGTGAAGTAGGCGATGCCGAGCCCGGTGCCGAAGACGACCGTGGCCGAGACGACGTGCGCGGCCTTCCACAGCGTGTAGGCGTCGCTCATGACGCGTACTCCCCGATCATGGTCGTGATCCCCCAGCGCTGGAGCTCCGGCGTGAATTCGTCGAGCGCGAGGAAGCCCAGGCACGGATACGCGCCGCGCGCGGCGATCGCGCCCCGCGCCAGCTTGCGCGCGAGGAGGATCGCCGCCATGCAGGGGACCTCTGGGCCGTGGTTGGCCCCGGCCATGAGATGCCACTCGACCCGGCCGCGCGCCCCGCTCTTGCGGATGCCCTCGAGGCGCACCAGCATGCCGCCGCGCTCGGTGCCGAGGCGGTCCATCCAGCCGGCGAGGCGGTCGAGCGGCGCCGCCCAGCGCTCGAGCGGCAGCGGCACGCCCGCGCGGCGCAGCGCCGCGGCGAGCCAGAGCGCGAGCTGCTGCGCGGGCAGCTCGAGCGCGGCGCGGAACTCGACGGTCAACACGCCCGGATAGTGCACCGGAAAAAGCTCGAGATCCGGAATGTCGCATGCCGCGGCCCACCGGCTGCCGAGGCCGGCGAAATGCAGCCGGCGCAGCCCCTGCCAGCCGTGCACCGTGGTCCAGGCGCCGTTGCGCCACCAGTCGAACGGCCTGCCGGCGTAGCCGAGCACGGCGGCGATCGCGGCGGCGCCGCGCGGCGCGCGCTGACCGGGCGCGATCGCGACCTCGATGCTGCGCACGGCGCTGAAGCGCTCGGCGAGCGCGTCGACCACGGCGGAAGAGAGCGCCGGCACGCTGCTCGCGCCCGAGAGGGCGAGCACCCCGGCGGCGCGCGCCGCGCCGCCCAGGTGCTCCGCGAACCGCGTCACGAACGCGCGGCCGTCGGCGAGGTCCACGTAGTGCGCGCCGGCGGCGATCGCGGCCCGCGCGACGCGGTAGTCCTGGCCCTGGAACGGTCCCGCGCAGTGCACGACGAGGCCGGGTCCGAGGCGCGCGAGCTCGCGCGCGAACCCGGGCGCCGCGAGGTCGAGGCGGGCGCGCGCGACGCGCGCCACGAGCGTCGCGCGCTCGGCGCCGTGCTCGGGATCGCGCCCGGCGGCGATCACCTCGTAGCCGGCGTCGCGCGCGAGCGCGCGCGAGATCCGCGCGCCGAAGTTGCCGTAGCCGCCGAGCACGAGGATGCGCATCGCGTCTTCTTCCTCCCGCGCCGCGCGCCCCCCCCCCCGCGCGCGAAGCGGCCGGATCATACTCGAGACGGCCCGCACCCCGGCCCGCCCGCCGGCCGCCCGCGGAGAATCGGGCGATGGCGAGGCTCGCGCAGCGGCTCGCGCAGAACGTCGCGGGCGACTTCTTCGTCGACGCCACGTGCATCGACTGCGGCACGTGCCGGCAGGTCGCGCCCG
>JAHDYJ010000086.1:7660-19279 GCA_023383795.1 Burkholderiales bacterium
TTCGCCGACGGCGACGACGCCTCGTACGTCTTCCGTCAGCCCGTCGGCGCGCAAGCGACGCATCGCGCGCGCATGGCGCTCGTCGCCTGCCCGGTGGCGGCCATCGGCACCGAGACCCGCCACGCCATCACCGGCGCGCGCGGCGCGTTTCCGGAGCCGCTCGAGGCGGGAGCGGCGCAGAACGGGGCCCGCGAGGGCGTGTACTACTGCGGCTGGGCGTCGGCGGCGAGCTACGGCGCGCGCAGCTACCTCGTCGTGCGGCCGCGGGGCAACATCCTGGTCGATTCGCCGCGCTATGCCGGCCCGCTCGCCGAGCGGATCGCCGCGCTCGGCGGCGTGCGGTGGATGTTCCTCACCCATCGCGACGACGTCGCCGACCACGCCAGGTTCCGCGCGCGCTTCGGCTGCGAGCGCATCCTGCACCGGGCCGACGTCGACGCGGGCACGCACGAGGTGGAGATCAAGCTCGACGGCGTCGCGCCGATCGCGCTCGACCCGGAGGTGTCGTTCGTCCCGGTGCCGGGCCACACCCGCGGCTCGACCTGCCTGCTGTACCGCGGGCGCTTTCTGTTCTCCGGCGACCATGCATGGTGGGATCCGGAGCACGCCCGCGTGCACGCCTCGCGCGCCGTATGCTGGCACGACTGGGGCGAGCAGACCGCGTCGATGGCGCGGCTTGCGGCCTATCGCTTCGAGTGGCTGCTGCCCGGGCACGGCGCGCGCTGCCGCCTGCCCGCGGACGACATGGCGCGGCAGATCGCGCGCTGCGCCGAGCGGATGCGACGGCGCTGACCGCCGCGCGGCCGCCCGCCGCCGGTCACTTCGCCGCCGCCCGCCCGGCTGCGGTCTCGGGCGCCCACTCGCGCGCGTGCGCGGCGTGCTTGCGCTCGTCCCACACGTGCTGCGTGCCTTCGCCCATGAAGACCACGAACACCTCGCAGCCGTCCGGATACTCGTACGGTCCGTGCGGCTCGTCCCAGCCGAACACGTAATCGCCCGGCCGCAGATCCTTGCCGGCGACGCACATGCGCCCCGCGAGCACCACGATCGAGTGCCAGCTCTTGTGGCTGTGCTCGGGCTCGACGTAGCCCGGCGGGAACTTCACCTTCATGTCGACGCGCTTCATCGCCGGATCGTGCGCGAGCACCTTGACCTGCACCCCCGGCGGCAGGGTCAGGAGCTCGGTCGCGAGGCCCTCGGTCCAGGGCACGTCGCGGTCGTGGATCGCCTTGAAGGTGTGATCGTAGCCGTCGGCGGCTGCGGGTCGTGCGCTCATCGTCTCGCTCCTCGGGCGGGGATCGTCGGAGTCTGACGCGGAAGCCGCGGCGAGGCAATCGGCGCCGCGCGATCGTGCAGTGCAGCGTGCGCCTCGACCGGGCACCGGCCGGCTCAAGCGTCGACCGTCGCCGCGAGCCGCGCGTCGATCGCGTCCAGCGCGTCGCGCACGCGCCGCGACCAGTCATCGACGCCCGCCTCGTCGAGCCCGGGCGGCACCGCGATCGGCTCGCCGGCCTCGAGGTGCACCGCGCTGAAAGGACGCGGGAACTCCATGCGGTCCCAGCGCGCCGCGGCGACGCGCGTGCGCCGCGCCGCCACCGAGATCGGCAGCAGCGCGAAGCCGAGCTCCGAGGCGAGCTCGATCGCGCCGCGCTTCACCGAATGGTACGGCCCGAGCGG
Organism: Burkholderiales bacterium; assembly: GCA_023383795.1. GTDB lineage: Bacteria > Pseudomonadota > Gammaproteobacteria > Burkholderiales > SG8-39 > JAABRB01. Next base: position 9,338 of record JAHDYJ010000086.1, read on the forward strand.
GCCGTCGACGGCCACGGCGCCCGCCGGCGCGCCGGCGAGCGCCTCGCGCATCAGCGCGAGCGAGACGTCGCCGCCGCGATCGGGGATCTCCACGGCGCGGAAGCCGAAGCGGCGCGAGACCTCGCCGATGACGGCGCCGCGAAACGAGCGGCTGGTGAAGATGCGCGCTCCCGGCGCGCGCCCGCGCAGCAGCGCGAAGAGCGGCACGTATTTTCCGTGCCAGAAGACCGCGATGAAGCCGCGCCGCGCCGCGAGCATCGCGTCGATGTGCTCGAGCCCGGTGAGGCGCTTGCGCCAGGTGAGCGCCTGCAGCCGCAGCGCCGTCGCCCACAGCCAGCCGAGCAGCCGCGCGCGCAGCGAAGACCTCACCGCTCCTCGCGCTCGCGTCCCAGGCTGAGCCATGCGTCGCCGACCGCGGCGGCGATGTTGCGCACGATCTTCCACTCCTCGCCGAGCCGGCGCTGCGCGGTATGCCACAGGTCGTCGCCGGGATGGCGCTCGGCGCGCCCGGCGCGGATCAGGTCCGCGTAGAGCGCGAGCGCGCGCCGCGCGGTGCGCTCGATCGAGTAGCGCTGCGCGGTCTGCGCCACGCCCGCGAGCAGCCGGTCGCGCGCGTTCCGGTCGAGACCGCGCACCCAGGCGAGCGCGGCGAGGAAGGCGTCGGTGTCCGGGCGCGCGAGCAGGCGGCCGTTGTAGCGGTCGCGTACCACCTCGCGCACGCCGGCGGCGTCGAGCGCGACGACCGGCACCCCGGCCGCCATCGCCTCGGCCACGACGAGTCCCTGCGTCTCGGTCAGGGACGCGAACGCGAACACGTCGAGCGCGCGGTACAGGTCCGCGAGCGCCGGCCGGTCGAGCACGCCGACGAGCGCGAGCCGGTCGCTCACCGCCTCGGCCTCGAAGGCGCGCGCGATCGCGTCGCGCGACGGCCCCGCGCCGGCGATCAGCACGTGCGCGCGGGCGTCGCGCGCGGCGAATCGCGCCAGCGCGCCGGCGAGGAAGTCGAGGTTCTTCTCCGGCGCGAGCCGGCCGACGTGCCCGACCACGAACCGGTCGGCCGCGATACCGGCGCGCCGCCGTCCGGCCGCGCGGTCGCCGCGGCGGAACGCCGCCAGGTCGACGCCGGTCGGGACGACCTCCACGCGCGTCCTGACGCCGCGCTCGCGCAGGATTCCGGCGACCGTCTCGCTCGGCGCGATCACCGCGTCGCACAGGTTGCAGTAGCCGGTGGCGAGATCGATCGCGAACCGGCGCATCTGCGGCGAGTCGCCCGGCACGTAGTGCGTGTAGTTCTCGTACATCGTGTGATGCGTGAACACCACCGGCACGTTGCGCGTGGCGGCGACCCGCAGCGCCGTGTCGCCCAGCAGGAACGGGTGGTGCGAGTGGACGAGGTCGGGCTGCAGGTCCTCGACCGTCGCGGCGAGGATGCCCGGAACCGGCACCGGGACCGAGAAGTCGCTGCCGTTGAAGTTCTGTACCGCGGGGAAGCGCACCACGTCGGCCTCGTCCTCGGGCGTGCCTTCGAAGCGCGGCGCGACCACGACGACGCGGTGGCCGGCCGCGCGGAACGCGGCCGCGAACCCCGCGACGCTGCGCGCGACGCCGCCGACGTGCGGGGTGAAGGTGTTGGTGAACATCAGGATGTTCACTTCGCCTCCGCGCGCTCCAGGGTCAACCTGCTCGCGCCCTCGGGTGCGCGCGCCGGCCGCCAACCCGGCAGCCGCACCTCGATGCGCGGCGCGTCGCCGCGCCATCTCGCGTCCCAGGTCACCTCGATCCGGGTCGGGCCGGCATCGCCCGGACGATGGCCGGCGGCGGCGATGCGCACCGTCACCGGCCCATGCGGCGTCGGCGTCGGACCGAACGCGAGCGGCTCGCCCGGCGCGAGCCACTCGGGGAAGACGCCCGATCCGAGCACCAGGGCGCCGGCCTCCTCGCGCACGAAGAGGCTGCGCATCATGAGCACCCACTCGGCCGATGCCCAGACGTGGTGCCCGTCGCCCATGCACCCGCCGCCGGTGTGCGGGTGGATGGCCTCCGGCCACTGGCAGGTAGGCGAGGCGCGGGCGGCGACCTCGCGCACGAGCGCAAGCGCGCGCTCGTCGCCCGCGCGCAGCAGCACCTGCGCCACGTGCAGCGTGAGGTAGGGGTTGAGGCCCGAGTGGATCATGTCCTGGAAGAAGCACCCGCCGACGAAGCAGTGCTCGAGCAGGAACTCGACGGTGTCGCGCAGGCGCTCGTCGTAGGCCGCATGCAGCTCGAGCGGATAGCCGGCGGCGAGCGAGCCGATCGCGCCGGCGTCCATGCGCCGATAGGGCGAGGCCGGCATCGCCGGGCGCCCGAGGCGGCGCGCGGCGTGCTCGAGGCTGCGGTCGATCGAGCGCACGAGATCGAGCGCGGCGTTCGTGAACCCGGCGGCGTGCCGCGGCTGCCCGACCGCGGCGAGCATCTCGGCCGCGGCGCGCAGGCCCGCGACCGCCCAGAAGTCGTCCCAGTAGTAGTAGTCGCTCGGTCCGAGGTGCTCGGCGCTGAAGCCCGCCGGCAGGAGCCCCGCGTGCGGCGCGTCGCCGTCGGCCGGCCGCCGCTTCGCGATTATCCACTCTGCGCCGCGGCGGATCGCCTTGCGCCAGGCACGCTTTGGCTTGCGGCCGGCAAGCTGCGTGAAGCGCCGCATGATCCACAGCGCCTCGCCGTTCGAGTCCCACTCGGTCTCCTGCGAGAAGAAGAACCCGTCGCGGCGCTGGCGGTCGGGATAGGTGTCGAGAACGCGCTCTACGCGCGCCTCGAGACCGAGGCAGAGCATCGCGTGCAGGATGAACGCGCAGTCGCGGAACCAGAAGCGCTTGTAGGTGTACGGGCCGGGATAGACCTCGTCCGGCTGCGAGTGCAGCACCACGCTGCGGACCGCCGCTTCGTAGAGCTGGACGAAGCGCGCGTCGGGGACCGCGAGCCGGCAACGGCCGGCGAGCGCCGCGCTCCAGGCGTGCGCCTCCGGCCGCGCGCGCCGCGCCGCGCGCGACGATGCCGCGAGCGGGATCTCGACGCGCACCGCGCGGGCCTCCGCGGCCCGCACCTCGAACAGCGCCGCCGCCGTGGCGAGCCCCACCCGGCAGGTGAGCTCGCGCCGCTCGTCGCGCTCGCCCAGCCGGTGCAGGACGTCACCGGAGTGGTAATCGGAGAAGACGTAGCGTGCCGGCGCCGCGTCGAAGCGCACGGCGTGCCGCTCGTCGACGCGCCAGCCGTGCCCGGCGTCGTCGCACGCGACGCGGCGAACGAAGCTCACGCCCTCCGGGTTGTACGGGCGCAGCGCGACGACGAGCGTGGCGTCGCGTGCGCTGCCGGCCGAGAGCGCGAGCGTGCAGACCGGCGTCGCGTCCCGCAGCAGGACCTCGGCCCGGGCGGTGAAGCCCATGCCGTCGCCGGCGCACTCGGTGATCACCGCGACGCCGCCGTCGAGGTCGAGGCGCTGCGCGACCCGGTCGTGCCGCGACGGCAGCAGGCGCGCTCCGTCCGCGCGCACGAGCCAGACGTCGAGCGACCAGCCGTCCCAGAACGGCGTCAGCAGGCCGCGCGGATCGACGATCGGGATCTCGTCGCAGTCCGGCAGGCCGATCGCCGTCCAGCTGCGGTGCGTGAGGTTGATGTGCGTGAGCGAGAAGGCGCGCGGCACGAACGAGACGTCGTGCGGGTCGTACTGGCGCTCGACCCAGTACGGCCACACCCAGTCCAGGTTGTGCTGGATCGCGGCGCTGTTCATCAGCCCGCGGGCGTGGAACGCGATGCCGGCGCGCAGGAGCTCGAGGGGCTCCTTCACCTCCACCGGCTGGGCGAAGCTCTCGAGGCGCGCGAGCAGCTCGACCGGATCGACCAGCCCGCGCGACCGGGCGACCCGGCTCACCACCTGTCGCCAGGGAATCCACCTCAGCCACATCGTCCGCTCTCGGCGTCGCTCGCTCCGGTCAAGGTCCAGCATACAGCACCGCGGAGCGCCGCCCGGGCGGGGCGCCCTGGAGGCGGCACCCACCGAGAACGAGCGCACGTTTTGCCGGCCGCGGGGCTTGAAGCCGGGCGGGGTTTCGGCGCACCATGACGCCCGCATGAACCGCGCCCGGGAGGGGACATGAGCCGCATCTGCATCGCCCTGCTGTTCGGCCTGCTGCCGCTGCACGCGGCGGCGGCGTGCTACACGGTGTTCGACAAGCAGGCCCGGATCATCTATCGCGGCACCGCCACCCCGGTCGACCTCTCCGGCTCGATCGTCGACGCCGTGCAGGCGAGGTTCCCCGGCGCCTACATGGTGATCTCGGGCGAGCTCCAGACCTGCACTCCGGTCGTTCCGGAGAGCCCGGTCGACACGCGCGGCATCGTGGCCGCGTCCGAGCCCGCGGCGTCGACGCCGATCACCCGCAAGTGAGCGGTGCGGCCGCGCGGGCGCACCCCCGGACGTTTCAGCGTCGCCGCGCTCGCGGGGCGGGCCTGCGCGCGCTCTTGCGCTTGGCGGCGGGCGCCGCGCGCTTCGCGGCCGCGGCCGGCGCCGCGCGTGCGGCGACCACCTCGACCTCGACCAGGTACTCCGGCTTCACCAGCGAGCTCACCACGACCAGCGTCGACGCCGGGCGGTGATCGCCCAGGTGCTTCGCGCGCGCCGCGGCGTAGGCGGGGAAGTGATCGAGCCGCGTGAGGTACTGGTTGACCTTCACGATGTCGGCGATGCGCATGCCCGCCGCGGCGAGCACCGCCCCGACGTTCTGCCACGCGATCTCGGTCTGCGCCTCGATCGTCGACGGCACCGAGCCGTCCTTCGCCAGGCCGATCTGCCCGGCGACGTAGAGCCAGCGCGCGCCGGCCGGGACTTCGGCGCCGTGCGAATACGTGCCGATCGGCGGCGCGATCGTGGGCGGGTTGTGCAGTTTCGCCATCGTCTCCTCCGTGTGCGCGCGGGTCGGCGCGCCGGCGGGAGATCATCCTCCCGGCGCGGGGCAAAGTAAACAGACGCCCCCGCTGCGGCGCCGACCGCGCTCGCAGGCCGGCGCCGCCCCGGCGCTCAGCCGGACGCGGCGTCGCGCGCGCGCAGCTTCGCCGCGATGTAGGCGCTCGGCGGCACGTGCAGGAGACTCGCGAGCTTGCGGATCGTGTGCTGCTCGTAGGCCGAGAGCTCGGCGTCGGCGTAGGCCACGCGCCACATCAGCTCGACGATGCGCTCCTTCTGCGCCTGCGAAAAGCGCGCGTTGACGAGCGAGGTGAACTGGTAGTGGTCGGTGGCCTGCGCGGCTTCCCGCTCCGCGAGCTCGACCAGGGTCGCGGCCTCCGCCGCCGACAGGCCGAACTTCTCGCGCACCGCGCGCAGCACGACCGCGCGCGCGGCGTCGTCGACACCGCGGTCGAGCCGCACCACCTCGACGAGCAGCGCCGCGGTGGCGAGCTCGATCGTGTGGTGCGACGCGGCCTGCGCCGGCGTGTCGATGTGCTGCTCGAAGAAGTCGCGGATCGCTGAGAGCATGGACCGGTGTGACAGCGCCGGCCGGCCCGAGTTTCCCGGCGCGCGGCGCTCAGGTGACGGTCCGTTGAAGAACCCCGTCCCTGCGCGGGAGGGGATATAAAAGGGGGTCTCCCCCTTGTTCGTACGACCGGGGTTTGAGTCGCACGCTCATCTCCATGAGCGGAATCGCGGCTTTGGCATTTTTCGGCAATCTGTCAGAGCCCGAGGTAGGCCTGCTGCACCTGCGGGTCGGCGGCGAGCCCGGCGCCGGTGCCGGCGAGCACGACCTGCCCGGTCTCGAGCACGTATGCGCGGTCGGCGACCGCGAGCGCCGCGCGCGCGTTCTGGTCGACGAGGAAGATCGTGCGCCCTTCCTCCTTCAGCCGGTGCACGTAGGCGAACACCTCCTCGACCAGCCGCGGCGCGAGCCCCATGCTCGGCTCGTCGAGCAGGAGCAGCCGGGGCTGCGCCATCATCGCGCGGCCCATCGCGAGCATCTGCTGCTCGCCGCCCGAGAGCGTGCCGGCGAGGCTTGCGCGCCGTTCGCGCAGGCGCGGGAACATCGCGTAGACGCGCTCGAGGGTGGCCGCCGCCGACTCGCCGCCGCGCCGGTAGGCGCCCAGGCGCAGGTTGTCCTCGACGGTGAGCGGCGCGAACACCTGGCGACCCTCGGGCACCTGCACGATGCCGAGCGCAACGCGCCGGTCGGGCGCCGCGCGGGTGATGTCGGCGCCGTCGAAGCGCACCGTGCCGCCGGAGGCGCCCTGCACGCCCGAGAGCGCCCTCAGCAGCGTCGTCTTGCCGGCGCCGTTCGCGCCCACCAGCGCGACGAGCTCGCCCTCGCGCACCTCGACGTCGATGCCCTTGAGCGCCGGGATGCGCCCGTAGTGGCTGGTGAGCCCGCGGACCTCGAGCACGGTCAGGCCTCCGCCGCGGCGGCGCCGAGGTAGGCCTCGATGACGCGCGGATCGTTGCGCACCTCCTCGGCGGTGCCTTCGGTGAGCTTCTTGCCGTAGTCGAGGACCACGATGTGATCGGACACGCCCATCACCAGGCGCATGTTGTGCTCGACCAGGATCACCGTGACGCCGCCGGCGGAGAGGCGCTTGATCAGCTCGTCGATCGCCGCCGTCTCGGTCGGGTTGAGCCCGGCGGCCGGCTCGTCGAGCAGCACGAGCCCGGCGAGCGCGGCGAGCGCGCGCGCGATCTCCAGGCGCTTCAGCGCGCCATACGGCATCGCGTCGGCCGGCGCCGTCGCGTACTCCTCGATGCCGACGAAGCGCAGCAGCTCGAGCGCCTGCACGCGGTAGCCGCGCTCGGCCTCCGCGCGGCCGGGCAGGCGCAGCATCGCCGCCGCGAGCGGCGCGCGCGCGTGCAGGTGGCCGCCGACCAGGACGTTCTCGAGCGCGGTCATGTTGAAGAAGATCTGCAGGTTCTGGAACGTGCGGGCGATCCCGGCCGCGGCGAACCGGTGCGGCGCGGCGCCGGTAAGGTCGCGTCCGTCGAAGACGATGCGCCCGGCGCTCGGCACGTAGATGCCGTTCAGCAGGTTGAGCAGCGTCGTCTTGCCCGCGCCGTTCGGCCCGATGATCGAGTGCACGCTGCCCGGGCGCACGTCGAAGCTCACGCCGTCGACCGCCTTCAGGCCGCCGAACTCCTTCGCCAGACCCTCGACCGCGAGCAGGCTCACCGGCGCCTCCGCGCGAGCGCGGCGGCGAGCGTCGGCACGAGGCCGCGCGGCAGGAAGATCATGCTGAGCATGAGCACCGCGCCGAACACCATCATCTCGTAGTCCTTGAGCAGCGTAAGGACCTGCGGCAGCGTGGTGAGCACCGCGGCACCGATCACCGCGCCGAAGGTCGAGGCCATGCCGCCGAGCACCACCATGGTGACGAGCTCGATCGAGTGCAGGAACGACGCCTTCGCGGGCGTGATGAAGCCCGCATAGTGCGCGGTGAGGCTGCCGGCGACGGCCGCGAACACCGCCGAGATGACAAACGCGAGGACCTTGTAGCGGCCGGGGTCGACGCCGGCGACCTGCGCCGCGACCTCGGAGCCGTGCAGCGCGCGCAGCGCCCGGCCGGCGGGCGAGTCGATCAGGTTGAGCGCGAGCCACACCGCGAGCGCGAGCGCGGCGCCGACAACCCAGTACCACGTCCGCTCGCCGGCGAGCGTGTAGCCGAGGAGCGTGAACGGCGCCACCGCCATGCCGTCGGGTCCGCCGGTGATCCGGTCCTCGGTGGCGATGACGATCGAGATGATGATCCCCATGCCGAGCGTCGCCATCGCGAGGTAGTGTCCGCGCAGCTTCAGGATCGGCCGTCCCACCAGGTAGGCGAGCGCCGCCGCGCCGGCGGTCGAGGCGGCGAGCGCGGCGGCGGGCGGCCAGCCGTAGCGCGCGGTGAGGATCGCCGAGCCGTACGCGCCGAGCCCGTAGAAGCCGGCGTGTCCGAGGCTGATCTGGCCGGCGTAGCCGATCAGGAGGTTCAGGCCGACGCAGACGATGGCGTTCAGCCCGACCACGATCGCGACCTCGTAGTGGTAGTTGTTGGTGAGCGCGAGCGGCAGCAGGACGATCGCGGCCACCAGCGCGGCGAGACCGCCGGTGCGCGCCCGCGCGAGCCACGCGAGCATCTTCACACCCGCTCGGCCGAGCGCGCGGCGAACAAGCCGCTCGGCCGGAAGAAGAGCACCGCGAGCATGATCACGAACGCGAACACGTCCTTGTAGGCCGACGAGATGAAGCCCGCGCCGAGGCTCTCGAGTATGCCGAGGGTGAGTCCGCCGACGACCGCGCCGGCCCCGCTGCCCAGCCCGCCGAGGATGGCCGCGGCGAAGCCCTTCAGCGCGAGCATCAGGCCGACGTCGTAGGAGGTGAGCGTGATCGGGGCGGTCAGGATTCCCGCCATCGCCCCGACCGCGGCCGAGAGCCCGAAGGCGAGCAGCAGCACGTGGCGCACGCGGATGCCGACGAGCTCGGCGGCGAGCCGGTTGTGCGAGGCGGCGAGCATCGCCTTGCCGGCGAGCGTGCGGGCGAAGAACCAGCCGAGCGCGGCGACGATCGCGATCGTCACGCCGATCACCCACAGGCTCTGCGGGAGGATCGTCGCGCCGAGCACCGCGATCGGCGTATCGCCGGTGAACGGCCTGAGCGCGTGGAAATTCTTGTCCCAGACGAGCTGCGCCAGCCCGCGCAGGAAGATCGAGGCGCCGATCGTGATGATGATCAGCGTGACCACCGAGGCGCCGCGCGCGCGCTCGATCGCGAGCTTCTCGAGCGCGAGGCCGACCGCCGCCGCGACGAGCACCGCGGCCGCGATCGCGAGCGGGAGCGGCACGCCGCCGTCCACCAGCGAGACCGTGGTCATGCCGCCGATCATCACGAACTCGCCCTGGGCGAAGTTGATGACGTGGCTCGCGTTGTAGATGATCGAGAAGCCGAGCGCGACCAGCGCGTAGATCGCGCCGATGGTCACGCCGGTGAGCAGGTACTGGGTGAGTTGCGCGCCCATTGTTCTGACAGGCCGTTCCAGTCCGCCCCCGCCGGCGGCCTCGTGCGACCGGGCGAGCGGGCAGCCCGGGCCCCGGTCGTACGGACAGGCGGCGGAGAGGGACGGAAAGGGGCCCCCTCGCCCCTTCCCGCCCCTTGGCGTATATCCCCGGACCCGGTCAAGGGGCAAGCCCCTCGTGCGATCCCCGGGCGGGGATGCGGAGACCGGCTACTTGACGAGCGCCCAGTCGCCGTTCCTGACCTCGAGCATGCGGAACGCGGTCAGGTCGAGGCCCATGTGGTCCGCGGGCGACATGTTCACCACGCCGGCGGTGCCCATGAAGCCCTTGATGCCCTCGAGCGCGTCGCGCACCTTGGCCTTGTCGGTCGAGCCGGCGCGCTTCATCGCCTCGACCACCAGCATCAGGCCGTCGTAGGCATGGCCGCCGAAGGTCGAGACGTCCTGCTTGAAGCGCTCCTCGTAGGCGCGCTTGTACCCGACCACCACCTTCTTCTGCGGATCGGCGTCGGGCAGCGTCTCGGCGACGAGCAGCGCCGCGGCGGGCAGCCGCACGCCCTCGGCCGCGGGGCCGGCGAGCTTGATGAACTCCTTCGAGGCGACGCCGTGCGACTGGTAGAGCGGCGCCGTGAGGCCGATCTGGCGGTAGTTCTTGGTGACGATCGCCGGGCCCTGGCCGAAGCCGGCGTTCAGCACGGCCTGCACGCCGGCGGTGTTCTTGATCTTGGTGAGCTGCGCGGTCATGTCGGTGTCGCCGCCGCCGTACGTCTCGTCGGCGACCACCTCGATCTTGTAGTTCGGCGCGACCTTCAGGCACTGCCCGCGCATGGACTTGTCGAAGCCGCCCGAGCCGGAGATCAGCGCGATCTTCGAGATCTGGCGCGCCTGCATGTCGACGAAGATCTTCTCGCAGGCCATGCGGTCGGTGTGCGGCGTCTTGAACACCCACTT
>JAHDYJ010000087.1 GCA_023383795.1 Burkholderiales bacterium
CGGGCCCGACTGCGCCGGCCGCAGCCGCCGGCGCGCCGCCGAGGAGCGCCGTGCCCGAACCGCCGCAACCGATGGCCACCCCCCGGCCCGCTCCTGCGCCGAGCACCGGCGAGCCCGCGGTCCGGGTACGCCCGGCGGCTCCGCCGCGCGAAGCGCCTCGCCCCTCCGCTGCCGCCACCCCCGGCGCCGGGATCTCGGTGAGCCGCTCGACGTCGGGGATCAACGCGGCGCTCGCCGAGGGCTATGCCGCGTTCCAGTCGGGCGACCTCGCCGCCGCCGAACGCGCCTACCAGCGCGCGCTCGTGGCCGACCCGCGCAACAAGGACGCGCTGCTCGGGCTCGCGGCGGTGGACATCCGGAGCGCCAGATACCAGAGCGCCGAGAGCTACTATGCGCGGGTGCTCGAGATCGACCCGCGCGACCCGGACGCGAACGCCGGCATGGTGAGCCTGCGCGGGCGCTCCGACCCCGTGCAGTCGGAGAGCCGGCTGAAGACGCTGATCGCGGCGCATCCGGACGCGGCCGCGCTGCACTTCGCGCTCGGCAACCAGCTCGCCGTCCAGTCGCGCTGGGCCGAGGCGCAGGCCGCCTACTTCCGCGCCGTCGCGATCGAGCCCGAGAACCCGGACTACGCCTTCAACCTGGCCGTCAGCCTGGACCAGCTGCGCCAGGGAAGGCCGGCGCTCGAGTACTATCAGCGCGCGCTCGCCCTCGCCGGGGCACGCGCCGCGAGCTTCAACAAGCCCCAGGTCGAGACGCGCATTCGCGAGCTGCAGCGCTGACGGGGTACACTCGGGCGTCGCATGAACACCCCGGCCTCCCCGCAAGCCAAGCGGCACATCGGGCAGATCCTGATCTCGCAGGGGATCCTCACCGAGGATCAGCTGCGGATCGCGCTGCTCGAGCAGCTCAAGAGCCGCCAGCCCGTCGGCAAGCTCCTGGTTCAGCTCGGCTTCGTCTCCGAAGCCACGCTGCGCGACGCGCTGTCCGAGAAGCTCGGGCTGAACAGCGTCGATCTCTCGCAGATCGTGGTCGACCCGGCCGCGATCCGGCTGATCCCGCGCGACTTCGCCCGCCGCCACAACCTGTTCCCGGTCGCGGTCGACCGCGAGCGCCGCCGGCTGATCCTCGCGATCTCCGACACCAACAACATCGTCGCGCTCGACCAGGTGCGCGCGCAGGTGCGCGGCGAGCTCGAGATCGAGGTGCGCCTCGCCGGCGAGTCCGAGATCGCCCGCGCGATCGAGCAGTTCTACGGCCACGAGCTCTCGATCGACGGCATCCTGCACGATATCGAGACCGGCGAGTTCGACTACCAGAGCCTGCTGGCGAGCGGCGACGAGTACAGCCAGCCGTTGGTGCGCCTGATCTCGGCGCTGCTCGCCGACGCGGTCGAGCGGGCGGCCTCCGACATCCACTTCGAGCCCGAGCAGAACTTCCTGCGCATCCGCTACCGGATCGACGGCGTGCTGCGCCAGATCCGCAGCCTGCACAAGACCTACTGGCCGGCGATGGCGGTGCGCATCAAGGTGATGTCGAAGATGAACATCGCCGAGACGCGTGCGCCGCAGGACGGCCGCATCTCGCTCTCGCTCACCGGGCGCCAGGTCGACTTCCGCGTCGCCTCGCAGGTCACCACGCACGGCGAGAACATCGTCCTCAGGATCCTCGACCGCCAGAAGGGCATCGTGCCCCTGGACGGCCTCGGCCTGCAGGCCGAGCAGCTCGCGATGCTGAAGAAGATGATCGTGCGGCCCGAGGGCATCATCCTCGTCACCGGGCCGACCGGCAGCGGCAAGACGACCACGCTCTACTCGATCCTGAACCACATCAACCACGACGGCGTCAACATCATGACGCTCGAGGACCCGGTCGAGTACCCGATGACGCTGATCCGCCAGACCTCGGTGAACGAGGCGGCGAAGCTCGATTTCGCGAACGGCATCCGCTCGCTGATGCGCCAGGACCCGGACGTCATCCTGGTCGGCGAGATCCGCGACGAGGACACCGCGCAGATGGCGCTGCGCGCGGCGATGACCGGCCACCAGGTCTACTCGACGCTGCACTCGAACAACGCGATCGGCGCGATCCCGCGCCTGGTCGACATCGGCGTCTCGCCCGAGATCATGGCGGGGAACATCATCGGCATCGTCGCGCAGCGCCTGGTGCGGCGCCTCTGCAAGCACTGCCGCCAGCCGTACGAGGCGAACGCCACCGAATGGGGCATCCTCGGGGTGAAGTCGGACAAGCCGCCGGCGATCTACCGGGCGGTCGGCTGCGACCACTGCGAGTACCAGGGCTACCGCGGCCGGCTCGCGATCATGGAGCTCCTCAAGCTCGACGGCGAGCTCGACGAGATGATGGCGCACCGCGCCACGGCCCGCGAGATGCTCACCGCGGCGATGGCGAAGGGCTTCCGCACCCTCGCGGACGACGGCATCCGCCGCGTGCTCGACGGCTCGACCGCGCTCGAAGAGCTGATGCGGGTCATCGACCTCACCGACCGCATGTAGCCCCCTCCGTGGCCGGCCCCGGCGCCTTCGGCCGGGCGCGCCGCAGCCCGGCAGCCTCCGGTCTTGCCGCCGCCCGCCGTGACGGGCATCACGGCACCGCCCGGACCGTGTGCCGCGAATCCGACGGAAGAGGTATCCTTTTGAAATTCCGGTGATCCGGCCGCGGGGAATGCCGCTCTACAGCTACAAGGCGATCGACGCCAGGGGCAAGGCCGTCATGGGGCAGGTCGACGCGCTCAACCTGGTCGACCTCGAGCTGCGCCTCAAGCGCATGGGCCTCGATCTGGTCGTCGGGGGCCCCACCAAGCACGGCGGCGGCGGGGCGTGGCAGGTCAAGCGCCAGGACCTGATCAACTTCTGCTTCCAGCTCGAGCAGATGACCTCCGCGGGGGTGACCCTGGTCGACGGCCTCACCGATCTGCGCGACAGCCTGGAGAACCCGCGCTTCCGCGAGGTCGTGGGCGGGCTGATCGAGGCGATCCAGGGCGGCCAGAACCTCTCCGGCGCGCTCGGCAACTACCCGCAGGTGTTCCAGCCGGTGTTCCGCGCGCTGGTCAAGGCCGGCGAGGACACCGGCCGCCTGCCCGAGGTGCTGCGGAGCCTGACCGAGAACCTGAAGTGGGAGGACGAGCTCGCCGCGCAGACGAAGAAGCTCATGATGTACCCGGCGTTCGTGGGCACCGTGGTGCTGCTGGTCACGTTCTTCCTGATGCTCTACCTCGTCCCGCAGATGGTCGGGCTGATCAAGACGATGGGACAGTCGCTCCCGCTGCACACCCGCGCGCTGATGCAGGTGTCGGCGTTCCTCGTGAGCTACTGGTGGGCCGTCATCGCCGCGCCGTTCGCGATCTGGGGCGCGATCAAGCTCGCCGCGCGGACCAATCCGCGCGTGCGCTACCAGCTCGACGCCTTCAAGCTCGGCCTGCCGCTGGTGGGTCCGATCCTGCGCAAGATCATCCTGTCGCGCTTCGCGAGCATCTTCGCGCTGATGTACTCCTCCGGCATCACCATCCTCGACGCGATCAAGAGCTCCGAGGAGACCGCCGGCAACCTCGTGATCAAGGAGGGCCTGCAGCTCGTGGGGCAGCAGATCGCCGAGGGCAAGAACGTGACCGCGGCGTTCCAGGAGATCGGCCTGTTTCCGCCGCTCGTGATCAGGATGCTGCGGGTCGGCGAGGCGACCGGCGCGCTTGACACGGCGTTGCTCAACGTGAGCTACTTCTACACGCGCGAGGTGCGCGAGAGCATCGCGCGCATGCAGGTCATGGTCGAGCCCGCGCTCACCGTCGTGCTCGGCCTGATCCTCGGCTGGGTCATGCTCTCGGTCCTCGGACCGATATACGACATGATGACCAAGATAAAGCTGTAGCGGACCGATGCCGGCGAAGCGCCTCCTCTACATCACCGCAGCGCGCGCGACCGCCTACGTCTGGTCGTCGGGCAGGCTCGCGGTCGACGCGGGCTTCCCGGCCGGCGAGGAGGGGGTGGCGGCCTTCGCGAACTACCTCGCCGCCGCCCCGTCCAGCCTGTACTACGTCCTCGCCGACGTCGTCGAGGAGGACTTCCACCAGGAGAACATCCCCCTCCTGACCGGCGGCGACCGGCGCGCGCTGCTCGAGCGCAAGCTCGCGCAGCGCTATCGCGACACCAGCCTGTCGGTCGCGCTGTCGCTCGGCGTCGAGCGCGGCCAGCGCCGCGACGAGCGCATCGTCTTCAGCTCGTTCACCAACACGCAGCAGCTGCATCCATGGCTGATGGCGCTGCGCGACGCCGACGCGGCGGTCGTGGGGGTGTACTCGGTGGCGCTCGTAGCGCCGCGCCTCGCGGCCCAGCTCGGCGTCAAGAAATCCCCCTGCCTGATGGTCGCGCTCTCGCAGGCCGGCCTGCGGCAGAGCTACATCGACGGCGGCCAGATCCGCTTCAGCCGCCTCGGCCCGCTCGAGGCGGCCGAGGTCGCGAGCTCCGAGCGCGTCGCCGAGGCCTTCGACCGCGAGACGACGCGCGTCTACCAGTACCTCACCGCGATGCGCGTGCTGCCGCGCGATGGCGGCGCGGTCGACACGCTGCTCATCGCGCCGCCGGGACAGGCCGCCGCGGTCCGCGAAGCGGCGGGAACCGTCGCGCAGCTGCGCGTGCGCGTGCTCGACCTCGACGAGGTACGCCGCAAGGTCGGGCTCAAGTCGGCGCCCGCGGGCGCCGGCGCCGAGGCGCTGTACCTGCACCTGCTCGCCGCGCATCCCCCGGCGCAGCAGTACGCGAAGGAGAACCTGCGCGGCTCGTACCGTCTGCATCAGTGGCGCGTCGGGCTCGTCGCGGGCGGCGCGGCGGTGCTGGCGGTGTGCCTGCTTTACGCCGGCACCGAGGCCTGGGAGATCATGCGCCTGCACGACGCGGCGAGCCGCGACCGTTCCCAGGCCGCGCTCGCCCAGCAGGGCTACGAGCGGGTCACCGCGGCATTTCCGGCGATGCCGACCAACACCGAGAACCTGCGCACTGCGATGCAGCAGTACCGGGTGGTCGCCGCGCAGACGCGCTCGCCGCGCGACCTGCTGATCGAGGTAAGCCAGGTGCTCAGCAACTCGCCGCGCATCGACCTCGAGCAGCTGACCTGGGAGTACGACGCCAAGATCGCCGACGCCGGCCGCGAGAACGGGGCCGGCGCGGCGGCGCCGGCGCGCTCCGCACAGGGCGGCGCGGCGCCGCGCTACGAGGCGGTCGAGATCGCCGCGCGCGTGCGCGAGACGAGCGCCTCCGACTACCGCGGCATACAGCTGCTGGTCAACCAGTTCGTCGATCAGCTGCGCAAGGGCCGGGGCGTCGAGGTGCTCGCGGTCAAGATGCCGTTCGAGGCGAACTCGCGCACGCAGCTCACCGGCGACATCGGCACCGAGCGCACGGGGGACATCCCGCGCTTCACGGTCACGATCGGGAGGCGGATCGCGCCATGAACGTTCCCGGCGGAAGCCTGCGCCCCCTGTATCTGCCGCTCGCCGTCGCGGTCGGGCTGATCGCGGCCGGCGTCGCCGTAGTGCTGGTGACCGGCCACTACCTCGACCGCGCGCGGCTCCAGCACCGCATCGCGCTCACCGAGCGGCAGGCGATCCAGAACAAGCTCTCGCGCGCGACCGAGGAGGAGCGCGAGATCCGCGAGAAGCTGGTCGACTACCGGCGGCTTCTCGCGAGCGGCGTGATCGGCGACGAGCAACGGCTCGACTGGGTCGAGACGATCGGGCAGATCAAGACCGATCGCAAGCTCTTCGACATCAAGTACCAGATCGAGCCGCAGCGAACCCTCGACCTGCCGGGCCTCACGCCGTCGGGCGAGGTCGAGTTCCGGGTAAGCCCCCTGCGGGTCGAGATGCAGCTCCTGCACGAGGGCGACCTGCTCGCGTTCCTGGACGACCTGCGGCGCAACCTGAAGTCGCACGTGATGGTGCGCTCGTGCACGATGCAGCGGGTCGACCGCTCGACGGTCGAGAAGAGCGTCGTGCCCCGGCTGCGCGCCGAGTGTACGATCGACCTCGTTACGATCCGCGACAAGCAGCTCAAGGCGACTTGACGATGCCCCCAGCCATGACACGCCGCCCGACCCTCTGCGCCTTTGCCGCGCTCGCGGCTCTGCTGCTCGCCGGCGCGCCGCCCGCGGCCGCCGCCGACCTCGGCCGGCTGTTCTTCACCCCGCAGCAGCGCGAGGAGCTCGACCGCCGGCGCGACACCAACATCGTCGAGGCCGAGGTGGTGGTGGAGAGCCAGGTGCGGGTGGACGGGCACGTGAGCCGCTCCAGCGGCAAGACGACGACCTGGATCAACGGCGCGCCGCAGTACGACCTGTACCACGGCCGTGATCCGGCGCGCGTCGCCGTCGACGACGCCGCGGTGAGCGCACCGCTCAGAGTCGGCGAGACCCTCGACCGCACGCGCGGCGAGGTCCGTCCGATGATCGAGCCCGGCAGCATCGAGATCCATGGCGGGACGTCCGGCAGGCAGGCGCGCACGCGCTGATCTGCCGTCCTCGCCCGACGCCGCGCGCATCCGCCCGCGGCGCGCCGCGCCGCGCCCGCGCGCCCGGCAACGCGGGCTCACGCTCGTGCTGCTGCTCGCGGTCGTGACGATGAGCGCGCTCTACATGATGGTGAGCCAGCTCACCCGGGTCGCGCAGCGCGTCGATCGCGACATCGTCACCGCCAAGGCCCTCGGCGAGGCGAAGCAGGCGCTGATCGGGTACGCGGCGCGCGACCGGCGTCTGCGGCCCCGCTCGCCCGACCGGGCGGCCCCGCCGCCGGGGCCGCCGGACCCGACCTCGTTCTACTATTCCGGTGCGCTGGTGTCGGGCTACGGAGCAAGCGGAATCGACATCCAGCCGAACGACCGCCCCGGCAGCCTGCCGTGCCCGGCGCCTGACGAGAGCGGGATCGCGCTCCCGGCCGACGCCTGCGCCTCGTGGAGCACCGCCGGCGCGGGAGTGTGGAAGAACCGCGTCGGCTGGCTTCCGTGGCGCACGCTCGGCGTCCCGCCGCTGCGCGACGCGGACGGCAACCTGCTCTGGTACGCGGTGTCCGACAGCGTTCGCAACGGCAACCTGAACTCCGGCGGCCCGCCGCTGGTGCTGAACAGCGACATCGTCCACCGCACCGCGCCCGATCCGTTCGCGTTCAAGCCGCTCACGGTGCAGGGCAGCGTACCGGCGCAGAACGCCGTCGCCGTGGTCATCGCGCCCGGCCAGGCGCTGTCCGGGCAGGACCGCGACGGCGCCAAGTACAGCGTGCGGAGCTACCTCGAGGGCGCGAACAACTACCTCGACAACGACGCCGGGTCGACGAGCGACGACGTGTTCGAGATGCAGCCGCGCTCCACGACCTTCAACGACACGCTCGCGTCGATCACCGCGGCCGAGCTCTTCGCCGTCGTGGAGAACGCCGTCGCGCTGCGCATCCAGCGCACGGTCACGCCGCTCCTGCAGCAGTACTACGTCGACTGGGGCGCATTGCCGTATCCGGCGGTGTTCGACGCCGACAAGGCGCGCGCCGATTTCACCGGCGTCCTGCCGACCGCGGGGCCGCCGGCGGAGCTGCCGCTCGCGCCGCCGGTGACGGTCGCGAGCACAGCGGCGATCGCGGGCCAGATGCCGCTCTTGCGGATGGACGACGTGCAGTGGTCGCCGACCGTGACGATCAAGCAGCTCGTCAGCCCGGGCTTCGGCGCGTTCGACCCGACCACGCAGGAGCAGGATCCGGCCGTGCCGGCGACCGACGACCCGCCGTCGAGCGTGATCGACACCGCGACCAGCACCTGCACGCCGACCGTCGTCACGGATGCGCCGGACGTCCTCGCCTGCACGATCAACTACACCGCGCTCGGCAGCGGGCGGCCCTGGGTGAAGATCACCGCCACGGTACCGGTCGGCGCGCGCGGGCTCGTCGGCGCGGTCGCGCCGCCGGTGACCACGTTCCTGCTCGCTTCCGAGTCGATCGCCGGGCGGGCGAGCTGGGACGGCTCGGTGAGCGTCGACTACAAGGCGCGGCTCTCGCCCGCGGCCGGCACGGTCGGCATCGACTTCACCGGTCCGGCGCCCGCGCCGCGGCTCGACAGCCCCGGCGGCGACACCGCCTGGTTCGTCCGCAACGAATGGCACCGCCTGGTGCGCTATGGCCTCGCACCGGGCGCGGTGCCCGAGCGGCCGGCCGGCGTTTCGGAGTGCACCGCGAGCACGACCGCGACCTGTCTCGACGCGCGCCGCGCGAACGGCGTCGTCGAGTTCTCCCGCGCCGTGCTGGTGCTTGCCGGGTCGAAGTCGTTCAGGGCCGGGCCCGCCGCGCAGCTGCGCCAGGACGAGGGCGGCGCCGCGACGACCGACCTCGCCAACTACTTCGAGGCGGGCAACCTGAGCGCCGACCTGCAGTACGAGGAGCGACGGCGCGCCGATCAGCCCGCCGCGGCATTTAACGACCGACTCGCAGGATACCGGGCCCCATGACGCGCACCCCCGCCATGCGCCGCACGCGCGGCTTCACCCTCATCGAACTCGCAGTGGTCATCGGGATCGTCGCGCTGCTGCTCGGCGGCCTGGTCGCCACGCTCGACGCGCAGAACAACGCGCGCAGCGCGGCGCAGACCGAGCAGTCGCTGCAGCTCGCACGCGATGCGGTGGTGGGATTCGCGATCCGCCACGGGCGGCTGCCCTGCCCGGCGCTCGAGAACGTCGACTTCCTGGCGAGCCTGCCGCCGTACTGGCAGACCCACGCCGCGCTCGGCTACCGCGATGGCGCCGCGACGCGCGTCGACGGCACCGGCGAGGAGGCGATGGCCGTGACCTCGACCGCGGGCAGCCCGGAGAGCACGGTCAACGGACGGTGCACCGACTACGTCGGCTTCGTCCCCGCGCTCACCCTGGGCATCGGCCCGACCGACGCGCAGGGCTTCCTGATCGACGGCTGGGGCAGCCGCGTGATGTACGCGGTCGCCGGCGCCACCGGGACCAATCCGCGCGACTTCACCACGGCCGGCCGGCTGCGCACCCTCGGCTTCGCGTCGACGCCGGATCTTTTCGTCTGCAACGCGTCGGCGACCAACAAGCCGACCGACTGCGGCGCGCTGAACCCGGGCACGCGCGTCCCGGCCGTGGTGTGGTCGCGCGGCAAGAACTACGCGCAGCCCGCCGCCGGGGGCGACGAGACCGACAACAACGACGGCGACCGCTTCTTCGTCGCGCACACGCCTGCGCCGAACTTCGACGACCAGATGCTCTGGCTCTCCGAGAACGTCCTGTACAGCCGCATGATCGCGGCGAGCGGATTCTGAGTCCGCCAGCGGACGGCGCGGACATGCGCGCATCCATATTTCACACCGCGACTGACCGGGCGGGGCCACGTAGAATGCGCGTGGAATACGTCTTGCTTCTGACCCACGGGGCGACATCCGCCCGACACGACACGCCTGCATGAGCTACGTAAGCGAGCTGCTGGGCCGCCTGCGCACGGCAGGGGTGGAGCCCGACGACCCCGAGGAGCTCCGGCTCAAGAAGCAGCTCCTGATGTTCGCGATGGCCCTCACCATCGCGGTGCCCATCGTGTGGGTGGCGATCTATCGACTGTTCGGCGTCACGATCTCGACCACGCTGCCGATCCTGTACTTGTTCCTGTCGCTCGCGAACCTCGGCGTCTACCTGGTCACGCGCGACTTCAGCCGCTGGCGCCTGCTCCAGCTCGCGCTCTTCCTGTTCTTCCCTTTCGTGCAGCAGCTCTCGCTCGGCGACTTCATCACCGCGAGCGGCTACATCCTGTGGGGCCTGCTCGCGCCGGTCGGCGCAATCCTGCTCTACGGCGCGCGCGACTCGATCCCGTGGTTCTTCGCCTTCGCCATGCTGATCCTGATGGCGGCGGGCTTCGACTACCAGCTGGTGGGCGGCCCGACCACGACCGCGCAGATCCCGCAGAAGGTGAGCGCGGTGTTCTTCGCGCTCAACTTCTTCGCCATCTCGAGCATGGTCTACGCGCTGCTGCGCAACGCGTCGATCGAGCGCGACAAGTCCAAGGCCCGGCTCGAGGAGGCGCACCGGCTGCTGCAGGCCGAGCAGGAGCGCTCGGAGCGGCTGCTGCTCAACATCCTGCCCGGCCCGGTGGCCGAGCGGCTGAAGCAGGAGAACGGCACCATCGCCGACGGCTTCGCCGACGTCACCGTGATGTTCGCCGACATCGTCAACTTCACGACCATCGCCGAGGGCATGTCGCCGAACCAGATCTTCGCGATGCTGAACAAGGTCTTCTCGTCGTTCGACGGGCTGGCAGAGAAGTACGGCCTGGAGAAGATCAAGACGATCGGCGACGCCTACATGGTGGCCGGCGGCCTCGACGAGGAGGACACGCGCAATTACTCCGAGGCGATCGCCCACATGGCGCTCGACATGCGCGACCTGCTGGCGAACGATCTCACCGTCAACGACCAGCGCGTGGCGATCCGCATGGGCATCGGCACCGGGCCGGTGGTGGCCGGCGTGGTCGGCAAGAAGAAGTTCATCTACGACCTGTGGGGCGACACCGTCAACCTGGCGAGCCGCATCACCGCCGAGAGCGTGCCGGGGATGATCCAGGTCGACGTCACCACGTATCGCCGGCTGCGCAACCGCTTCGAGTTCGACGCGCCGCAGACGGTCTACCTGAAGGGCAAGGGCGATACGATCGTCTACCGCCTGCAGGGGCGCAAGCGCGAGGCGCGCGCGGAGGCGGCGGCCTGAGCAGAAAGTGGGCAGCGGGCAGTGGGCCGCGGGCCGCGGGCCGCGGGCCGCGGGCCGCGAAGGAATCATAGGTCAGCACTCTTGCTGACTACTGTCCACTGCTCTCCAATCGCCGACTGCCTACTTTCCTCGCGTCATCCCGCCCCAGCCGCCGCCGGCGCGGCGGGCTGCCGCGAGGTCCCGCGGCCGAGCTCGCCGCGCAGCTCGAAGCACACGCTGCCCTGCTCGTTCGCGGCCAGGCGGAACCCGAATCCGAGCAGGTCGGCCTGCCGCCCGAGCTGGTACAGGCCGATGCCGTAGCCCGTCTCCGAGGGCACCGGACCGCGCAGGAGTCCCGGCAGCACCTCGCGCGGCACCGGCCGGCCGGTGTCGCAGACGGTGAGCACGACCGCATCGCCGATGTCGAAGGTCACGCGCACGCGCACGCTCGGATCGAGCTTGCGCTTCTCGAGCGCGTTCTGGATCAGGTTGTCCGCGGCGCCGTCGAACAGGTCCTTCGGCAGCAGGACGCCCTCGGCGAGCTGGCCGAGCTGGAACTCGACGCCGGTGATCTGGTAGGCCTTCTGCACGCCCTCCCACCAGGCGTCGGCGCGCACGAAGCGGCCGGTCTCGACCTGCGGCCGCTGCAGCTTCTCGATCGTGTGCCGCAGGCGCTGGGTGACGGTCGGCAGGTGCTTGCGGATCAGCATCTGCAGCCCCTCGGGGTTGCCGTCGGGGTCGCGCTCGACCGCCGAGCACAGGACGTTCAGCGACTGCAGCAGGTTCTTGACGTCGTGCGTGAGCCGCGCGCCCGCCTCGTGCAGGGCCTGCACGTAGGTCTGCTGCTTGAGCTTCTGCTCGCGCTGCTTGGCGACGTAGAACTGGCCGAGCAGCTGGCCGAGCAGGTGGAAGTGCCAGACGAGCGACGGGCTCGGCCGGTGCCGGCTGTAGAGCCGTATGGTCAGCTCGCGGCCGGTGAACTCGACCGAGTGCTTCGAGCTCGCGCCGAACTCGCCGGCGTCGGTCGCGGTGTGCCAGGTGCCCCCGGTCACCCAGGGCAGCCCGCCGAGACCGGCGCACGCCTCCTTCAGGAACTGCTCCGGCCGCGATTCCGCGCGCGACAGCTCGGCGAGGAAGTGCAGCCACTGCTCGAACGGCAGGCCGATCGAGAGCAGGTAGCGCGAGAAGATCATCTGCAGCCCGGCGAAGCCCGCGCCCGGGTTCCAGGCGATGCTGAGAAAGATCAGCACCGCCGCGATCGCGAGCAGGCTGTAGGTGAGCGCGAACGGGTAGGCCATCTTCCCGACCGTCATGAACGCGAAGCTGCCGAGCACGAGGGCGATCAGGAGCAGGAAGATGAACGAGGCGTAGAAGAAATCGACGATCTGCGGCTCCGAGCTGTCGGCCTCCACCGGCAGCAGCATCATGAACAGGAACACCACCGGCAGCCCGTACTGCGCCACCAGGCGCAGCTCCACGGGCAGCGGCGTCGAGAAGCCGTTCGGCACCACCCAGACGAGCAGCAGCGCGACCAGGTAGAGGAACATCGTCAGATGGAACGTGCGCAGGAACCGCGCGCGGAACAGGAACACCTTGCCGCCGACGATCGCGGCGAGCAGCGCGATCCACAGCCCCAGCATCCACCAGCTCAGGAAGACCAGGATGCCGACGGTGATCAGGGAGATCAGGATCACCTCGCTCACCTTCAGGCGCTGGCCGCCCTGGAGGAACGGCTGCCAGATGAAGAAGAGGCCGAGGTGGGCCATCATCATCCCGCGCGCCCAGATGTCCTCGGTGCCGCGCATCGCCGCGAAGTGCAGCAGCAGCAGCATCGTGGCGACCACGAACTGCCACAGGCGGCCGGACGGGCGGCTGAGCTCGAGACTGCGCTTCATCGGGCGGTCGGGGCGAGTGCGTCGCGCGGGACGGCCATCAGGCACGCAGAGTGCTTGCAGCCGGACGGGCGCGATCGTACCCTCGCCCGCTGCGCCGCAGCAGCGGCCCCGCGCGGTTCCGGGTACAACGAGCTCATGAGCATCCTCCCCATCGCCCGCATCACCCTGCTCGAAGCGGCACGCAGCCGGCTCGTCTGGCTCGTCGGCCTGGCGCTCGTCGCCAGCCTGGCCGTCGCCGGCTTTCTCCAGCAGGTCGCGCTCATCGAGGTGCGCGAGATCCAGGGGGCGATTATCGCAGCCCTGCTGCGCGCTTGCGCGGCGTTTTTCGTGGTCCTGTTCGTGGTGATGAGCATGGTCCGCGAGGCGAACGACAAGTTCCTCGAGCTCGCGCTCTCCCAGCCGATGCCCCGGGCGGGCTATCTGCTCGGCAAGTACCTCGGCTTCGCCGCCGTCGCGGCAGCCGTCGCCGTCGCGCTCAGCCTGCCGCTCGCCCTGTTCGCCCCG
The DNA here is from genome assembly GCA_023383795.1 of Burkholderiales bacterium. Lineage (GTDB taxonomy): Bacteria > Pseudomonadota > Gammaproteobacteria > Burkholderiales > SG8-39 > JAABRB01. The sequence continues at coordinate 13,122 of JAHDYJ010000087.1, forward strand.
GTGGCTCACGTCGCCGGCTGGGCCCTGTCGCTCGTCTGCGAGCTCCTCATCATGGCCGCCGTCAGTCTCTTCTGCGTGCTGACGCTGAGCCACGTGCTCGCCGCGCTGACCGCGGTGGCCGGCTTCTACGTGCTCGCCCGCTCGGTCGCCGCGCTGCAGATCATCGCGGCCACGTCGCCGGACACGGTCGCCCTCGCCCCGCGCATCGCCGACTGGATCGCGCAGGGCATCGCGCTCCTGATGCCGCGGCTCGACCGCATGACCCAGAGCGCCTGGCTCGCCGACGGCGGGCCGGGCGTCGCCGACCTCGCGGGCGCGCTTGGTCAGGCCGGGATCTACGTCGCCCTCATCCTGGCGGCGGCCCTGTTCGACCTCTACCGGCAGGAGCTCTGAGGTGGCGCGGACGCGCCCGGTCGCCGACGTCCCGCGCTGGGTCCGGGCCGGTGCGATCGCCTGCCTCGCCGCGCAGTTCGCATGGGGCACGATGCAGCCGCCGCCCCGCGCGGAGGCGGAGGATCTATCCCCCCCGCCGTCCCCGGGGGTCGCCCGCCTGCTCGCAGTCGGCGAGCCGGTGGCGGCCGCCAAGGTGCTGATGCTCCACCTGCAGGCGTTCGACTACCGGAAGGGCACCAACGTGCCCTACCGCAACCTCGACTACGACGCGCTGGCGGCTTGGCTCGAGCTCATCCTCGACCTGGATCCGGCCGGGCAGTATCCGCTGATGACGGCCGCGCGAACCTACGCCGAGGTCCCGGACCCGGTGCGCAGCCGCAAGATGCTCGAGCTCGTCTACCGGGAGTACTTCGCCGACCCCAACCGGCGCTGGCCGTGGCTCGCGCACGCGGCCGTCGTCGCGAAGCACCGCCTGAAGGACATGCCGCTTGCGCTGCGGTACGCCACCGCCCTGGAGCGCCACACCACGGCCCCCGACGCGCCGGTGTGGGTCCGCCAGATGGTGCCCTTCATCCTGGCGGACATGGGGGAGCTCGAGCAGGCGCGCATCCTGATCGGCGGCCTGATCGCGAGCGGCCAGGTCCGGGACGCGCGGGACGCCAAAATGCTCGAGCGGCGCCTCCAGATGATCGAAGAGCGCCTGGCTGCCGAGGCGACGGGGGCCGCTGCCGACCCGGCGTCATCCGCCCGACACCCACCCGCCACCGAACGCCCCTGAGGCTCGGTCCGATCTGCGTGCGGGGACCACGGGGGCGGCTCCGCGGTGTGTATTTTGTCGCGACTTCGACGATTCTGGCGAGAAGCCGACAAGACCCCCCCGAAATCAGCGTGATTTCCGTCACGAAAGGCCGTTTCGGCCTGGCCTCGATGTTGCTTACGAAATCGTACCCCTCTCCCGATCGAGAGGCGCTTCAAGGAGCAGGACATGCACATCGAAAAACGGGGTCAGGCAGGATTCACGCTGGTCGAGATCGCAATCGTGCTGGTGATCATCGGTCTGCTGCTCGGCGGCATCTTGAAGGGCCAGGAAATGATTACCCAGGCCCGGATCAAGAACGTGACCAACGACTTCAACGGCACGACGGCCGCCTATTTCTCGTACCAGGACCGCTACAAGGCGGTCCCGGGCGACGACGGCAACGCCGGCACACGCTGGAACACCTTCGGCGTGCGCAGCGGCAACTCGGACGGCTCGATTTCCGGCGAGTACAAGGACTCCGCCGATCCGGCGGGCTTCGCGAACGACGGCAACAACGAGTCGCAGAAGTTCTGGTGGCACCTGCGCGCGTCCGGGTTCATTCCCGGCCCGACCCAGGGCACCGGCTCGGCCACGCCGCCCAACAACGCCGTCGGCGGCCTGATCGGCGTCCAGAACGGAGCGTTCTCCGGCGCGACCGCGCTCACCGGGCTCGTCGTCTGCTCGTCGAACATCCCGGACAAGATCGCCGCGGCGGTGGACACGCAGCTCGACGACCAGCGTTCGAACGCCGGGTCGATGCGCGCGCACACGCAAGCTGCGACGAACCCGAGCGTGACCGCGGCGTCGGGCGCGACGCAGGCCGCGGCCTACGTCGAGGACGGCACCACCCAGTACACGATTTGCAAGACCGTGTAACTGTTCCTCTTCCGACGCTCGAGGCCCGCCACGCGGCGGGCCTTTTTTGTTCCAATTCCAAGATTGTGCCCGGAGTGCATTTCTTCCGCTCCGGGCGAACAAGTTCCGCGCTCGCGCGGGGCTTTTTTGATGCAATTCGCCGATCCAGCGCGGATAACCAGAAATCATGCGCGCGCCGAAGCCGCAACACGGATACACCCTCGTCGAGATCGCGATCGTCCTGGTCATTGCGGGCCTGCTGCTCGGCGGCGTCCTGCGCGGCCAGGAGATGGTGACGCAGGCGCGAATCCGCGACATGATCAACGACATGAACGGCATCGGCGCGGCGTACAACTTCTACTACGACCGCTACCGGGCGCTGCCGGGCGATGACCCGCGCGCGGCCGCGCGCTGGCTCACCTTCGGCGCCAAGTCGGGCGGCGGGGACGGCGTCATCTCGGGCCGCTACATGGAGCCCGCGCCGATCGACCCCACCCTCGGCGCCTTCACCGTCGACAACACGCAGAACGAGAGCCTCGCGTTCTGGTGGCACCTGCGCATGGGCGGCTTCATCTTCGGCCCGAGCACCGGCGTGGGCGCCGCGACGCAGCCGAGCAACGCAGTGGGCGGCCTGATGGGCGTGCAGACGAGCGGGCTCAACCTCTCGAGCCTCATCGTCTGCGAGTCGAACGTGCCGGACAAGATCGCCGGCGCGGTCGACACCCAGCTCGACGACCAGCGCCCGCACACCGGCCTCGTGCGCGCGTACCAGCAGACCGTGGCGAACGAGGACATCACCGGGAAGTCCCCGACCGGCACGGGCTACGTCGAGACCGGCACGGCCCGATACGTGATCTGCAAGACGATCTAGCCCGGGCTCCGCACGGGATCGGGCTGATGGCGAGGCGCCCGCGAGGGTCTGCGCGCAGGTGCCGACGCCGCGAGCGAGCCGCCGCCGGCGCGCTCCGCGCGACCCGCGCTTCGTCCGGAGGATCGCCGCCGCGCCGGGCACCGGTGCGCGAGCCCGGATCAGGCCGCCCCGGGCGATCCCCCGAGAGAAGTCCGGGCGAGGCCCTTTGCTATACTCCGCCGGGATGACAACCGTGGCCACCTCCGCGGACCAGACCGAGGCGGGCGTGCGCTCGCTCGAGCTCGCGCGGGAGGTGCTGCGGATCGAAGCCGACGCGGTGGCCGAGCTCGCGAAGCGCATCGACGGGCGCTTCGCGGCGGCGGTGGACATCGTCCTCGCGTGCGGCGGGCGCGTCGTCGTGAGCGGCATCGGCAAGTCGGGGCACGTCGCGCGCAAGATCGCCGCGACGTTGGCGAGCACCGGGACGCCCGCCTTCTTCGTGCACGCCGCCGAGGCGAGCCACGGCGACCTCGGCATGATCACGCGCGAGGACGTGGTCGTCGCCATCTCCTACTCGGGCGAGACCGACGAGCTGCTCGCGTTCGTCCCGATGGTGAAGCGGCAGGGGGCGAAGCTGATCGCGCTGACCGGCAATCCGGCCTCGGCGCTCGCGCGGGAGGCGGACGTCGCGCTCGACGTGCGCGTGACCAAGGAGGCGTGTCCGCTCAATCTCGCGCCGACCGCGAGCACGACGGCCACGCTCGCGCTCGGCGACGCGCTGGCGGTCGCGCTGCTCGATGCGCGCGGCTTCGGGCGCGACGACTTCGCGCGCTCCCACCCCGGCGGCACGCTCGGCCGCCGTCTGCTCACGCACGTGCGCGACGTGATGCGCACCGGCGACGACGTGCCGGCGGTGCCGGTTTCGGCGTCGCTGCCGGACGCGGTGGTCGAGATGTCCGAGAAGCGCATGGGCATGACCGGCGTCCTCGACGCGGACGGCCGCGTGGTCGGGATCTTCACCGACGGCGACCTCCGTCGCGTGTTCGACAAGGTCGACTTCCGCACCGCAGGCATCGCCGCGGTGATGACGCGCAATCCGCGCGTGATCGGCCCCGACCGGCTCGCCGTGGAGTCGGTCGAGATGATGGAGCGCCACAAGGTGCATGGAATGCTCGTGGTGTCTGAGGACGGCCGGCTGGTGGGCGCGCTGAACATCCACGACCTGCTGCGCGCCAAGGTGGTCTGACCGCGATGCCGAGACGCGCGGGCGGCGAACGGGCGCGCGGCGTGCGCCTGATGGCGTTCGACGTCGACGGCGTGCTGACCGACGGCACGATCTTCGTCGCGGCGGGCGGCGAGGAGATGAAGGCGTTCAACATCCTGGACGGGCACGGCCTGAAGATGCTGCGCGAGGCCGGCGTGCAGCTCGCCGTGATTTCCGGCCGCACCTCGGCGGCGGTCGAGCGCCGCGCGCGCGAGCTCGGCATCGATCACGTCCTGCAGGGCGAGCAGGACAAGCTGCCCGCATTCGAAAGCCTGTGCGCGCGCGCCGGCGTCGCCCCCGGCGCGTGCGGCTTCATGGGCGACGATCTGCCGGACTTGCCGGTGCTGCTCCGCTGCGGCTTCGCGGCGAGCGTGCCCGGCGCCCCGCAGGCGGTGCGCCGCCGCGTCCACTACGTGACGCGCGCGCCCGGCGGACACGGCGCGGTGCGCGAGGTATGCGAGGTCGTGCTCGCCGCGCAGGGCAAGCTCGCCGCCGCGCTCAAGAGCTACCTCCGATGAAAACGATGCCGCAGGCATCGCTTTCCCCGAATCGGGGGAGCACGCGGGGGCGCCGCGGAGCGGCACCGCACCCTCGTAACGCGGAGCCCCTCTCTTGAGGCCCCGCGCAAGCACGCTGTTCCCGGTCGTGCTGGTCGCGGTGCTCGCCGGCATGACGTTCTGGCTCGAGCGGCTGGTGCAGGGGCCGGAAGGCCAGCTTCAGCGGCGCGCCCCCGGCGTGCCCGACTTCGTGATCGAGGGCCTGAAGGCGACCACCATGAACGCCGCCGGCGAGGCCGAGTACACGCTCTCGGCGGAGCGCATGACGCATTTCCCCGACACGGACTCGACCGAGGTCGAAGCGCCGCGGCTGGTGCAGTGGGCCGAGGACGCGCCGCCGGTGCGGGTCGCGGCCGATCGCGGCACGGTGGCCGGCGACGGCAAGGAGCTGCATCTGCACGGCAACGTCGTCATCACCCGCGACGCGGCCGGGAAGAGCGGCGAGCTGCGCATGGAGACGCGCTACCTTCGGGTCGATCCGGACGCGGAGATCGCAAGTACGCCCGAGCACGTGATCATCACCTACGACGGGTCGCGCCTCGAGGGCGTCGGCATGGAGTTCAACCAGCGGACACGCACGCTCGAGCTCCGCTCGCAGGTGAGCGGCACCTACATCGGCAACGAGGCGCTGCGATGAGGCGCGCGGCGGCGGCGCTCTGCTGCGCGCTCGGCTGCGCGCTCGCACCCGGCGCGCCGGCGTGGGGCCAGCAGGAGCCGGCCAAGGCGGTGACCAAGGCGGCGCCGGCCGAGCCGGTCAACGTGGAAGCCGACCGCATGCGCGCCGACGACCAGAAGCAGATCGCGGTGTTCGAGGGGCGCGTCGTGCTCACCCAGGGTACGTTCCAGCTCCGCGCCGACCGGATCACCGTGCGCAAGGACGACGACGGCTTCCAGCACGGGGTCGCAATCGGAAATCCGGCGACCTTCCGCCAGAAGCGCGAAGGCACCGACGAATGGATCGACGGCGAGGCCCGGCGCATCGAGTACGACGGACGCGAGGCCCGCGTCGAGCTCTTCGACGGCGCGCGCGTCTCGCGCGACAAGGACGAGGTGCGCGGCAACTACATCTCGTACGACACGCGCACCGAGGTGTTCCGCGTGCAGGGCGGCAAGCAGTACTCCGCCTCGCCGTCCGGCGAGGACCGCGTGCGCGCGACCATCCAGCCCAAACCGAAGAGCGGGCAGGCATCCCGCCGGCCGCTCGAGCTGCGGCCGACGCCCGGCCTCGAGCCCCCGCGCGACCGGTGAGCCGCGCCGACGCCGCACGATGAGCCAGCTGAAGGCGCTTGCGCTCAACAAGCGCTACGGCAAGCGGACCGTCGTGCACGACGTGTCGCTCGAAGTCGCGAGCGGCGAGGTCGTCGGGCTGCTCGGCCCCAACGGCGCCGGCAAGACCACCTGCTTCTACATGATCGTCG
>JAHDYJ010000088.1:0-8663 GCA_023383795.1 Burkholderiales bacterium
GCGTCCGCAGCCGGCGGCAGCGCGGTATCGGCGTGCAGGAAGACGAGCACGTCGCCGCCCGCGACGCGCGCGCCGGCGTTCATCTGCCGCGCGCGGCCGCGCTCGGCGTGCAGGACGCGGTCGGCCGACGGCAGCGCGGCCGCGACCGTCGCATCGGTCGACCCGCCGTCGACCACGATGACCTCGTGCCCGCGCGCGCGCAGCGGCGCGAGCGCGGACAGCGCCGCGCCGATTCCGGCCGCTTCGTTCAGGGTCGGGACGATGATCGAGAGCTGCACCGCGGGCGGATCGGGCGAGCCCGGGCCGGGCGTGAGCGCTGGATGTCGTTCAGGCATCGATCGTAGGCGAGCTCCGGATCGCGCTTCCTGACGGGTCTCTCGCTCCTCGCTCCTCACTCCTCGCTCCTCGCCGGGGTCTCGCGGACCGGCTCGGGCCCCGCACCGCCGCGGCGCCAGGCGTGGAAGCGCTCGAGCCACCGCAGGACCGCCGCCGGCGCGTGCGCGCGCTTCCAGTTCCCCGCTGCGTACTTGTTCGCCTCGGCGAGGGTCGGGTAGATGTGGATGGTGCCGAGGATCTTGTTCAAGCCGATGCCGTGCCTCATCGCGGCGACGTACTCGATGATCAGGTCGCCCGCGTGCTCGCCGACGATCGTGGCGCCGAGGATGCGGTCCTTGCCCGGCACCGTGAGCACCTTCACCACGCCGTGCGCCTCGCCGTCGGCGATCGCGCGGTCGAGGTCGTCGATGCCGTAGGTGGTCACCTCGTAGGCGACGCCGCGCTCCTTCGCTTCGGTCTCGTTCAGCCCCACGCGCGCGACCTCGGGCTCGGTGAAGGTCGCCCACGGGATCACGCGGTAGTCCGCCTTGAAGCGGCGGAAGGTCCCGAACAGCGCGTTGACCGCGGCGAACCACGCCTGGTGCGAGGCGGTGTGCGTGAACTGGAACGGTCCGGCGACGTCGCCGCACGCGTAGATGTTCGGATAGACGGTGGCGAGGTACTCGTCGGTCTCGATCGTGCGCGCGCGCGTGGTGCCGATGCCGAGCTCCTCGAGCCCGTAGCCTTCCGTGTTGGCCACGCGGCCGACCGCCACCAGCAGCGCGTCGAACGCGATCCGCACCTCGCGCCCGTCGTGCTCCGCGAGCATGATCTTCTCGCCGTGCTCGATCCGGAACGCCTTCGCCCTGTGGCCGACCAGGACGTCGATGCCCTCGGCGCGGAACCGCTCGGCGACCATCGCCGAGATCTCGGGGTCCTCGCGGATCAGGATACGCGGCAGCATCTCGACCTGGGTGACCCTGGCGCCGAAGCGCGCGAAGCACTGCGCGAGCTCCGACCCGATCGGGCCGCCGCCGAGCACGACCAGGCGCTTCGGCAGCGCGCGCAGCCCCCAGATCGTGTCCGAGGTGTAGTAGCCGGTCTCGTCGATGCCGGGAATGGGCGGGACCAAGGGGCGCGCGCCGGCGGCGATGACGATCGAGCGCGTGCTGAGGGTGCGGGTGCCCTCCGGCGCGCGGACCGCCACGGTCCAGGGCGAGGTGATCCGCGCCTCGCCGCGCAGGACTTCCACCCCGAGCCCGGTGTAGCGCTCGGCCGAGTCGTGCGGCGCGACCGCCCGCACCACCCGCTGCACGCGCTCCATCACCTCGGCGAAATCGAACTCGGCGGTCGCGCTCCGGATGCCCCATTCGCGCGCGCGCCGCACGTGCGAGAGCAGCTTCGCCGACCGGATCAGGGCCTTGGACGGCACGCAGCCGGTGTTCAGGCAGTCGCCGCCCATGCGGTGCTTCTCGACGAGCGTCACGCTCGCCTTCACCGCGGCGCCGATGTAGGCGGCGACCAGGCCCGCGGAGCCGGCGCCGATCACGATCACGTTGCGGTCGAACCGCGCGGGCCGCGGCCAGCGCGCATAGACCTTGCGCGCACGCGCGAACTCGACGAGCTTCTTCGCGACCAGCGGAAAGACGCCCAGCGCCGCGAACGACAGCAGGAGCGCCGGCGAGAGGATCCCGGCCGGCGATTCGATGCGCGCGATCTGGGTGCCAGCGTTCACGTACACGACCGTGCCGGCGAGCATCCCGAGCTGGCTCACCCAGTAGAACGTGCGCGCCCGCATCGGCGTGAGGCCCATGACCAGATTGATCACGAAGAACGGGAAGAGCGGCACGAGGCGCAGCGTGAAGAGATAGAACGCGCCCTCCCTCGCTACGCCGGCATTGATCGGGCGCAGCCTGTCGCCGAACCTGCCTTGCACCCAGTCGCGGAACAGGAACCGGCTGGCGAGAAACGCGAGGGTGGCGCCGATCGTCGAGGCGAACGACACGATGACCGTGCCCCAGATGAGCCCGAAGATCGCGCCGGCCGCAAGCGTCATCAGCGTCGCGCCGGGCAGCGACAGGCCGGTGACCGCGACGTAGATCGCGAAGAACGCGCCCGCGGTGGCGAAGGGGTGCGCGGCGAAGCGGGCCATGATCGCGGCCTGCTGCCCCTTGAAGTACTCCAGGCTCAGGAACCGCCCGAGATCGAGGGCGAAGAACGCCGCCGCGAGCGCGACGATCGCGCCCAGCACCACGAGCTTGCTCTTGCTCATCGCAGGCTTCTCTCCCAGTGGCGCCCGGCAATGCCGCCGCGGCCCGGAATCGGTCGCGCGACTGCCGCCGGCCTTGCGGCCGCGGCGCGAGGCGCCGCGCGCCGGCTCAGTCGGCGAGCGCCCCGCCGCAGCTCGACCCCTGGCCGGCCGTGCAGCCGAAGCAGTGGTCCGCGACGACGATCGGATTGCCGGCGAGATCGCGCCCGATCAGGTCCGCCAGCCGTTCTCGCGGCCTGCCGTTCACCCGCAGCGGCAGACCGAGCATCTGGTTGAAGTCGCAGTCGTAGACGTAGCCCTGCCAGTCCACCGAGACCAGCGTGCGGCACATGACGTGCTCGAGGTTCTCGTCGCGGTGGCTCGCGCGCAGGAGCCGCATGTAGTCGTCGAACTGCCCCTTCGAGACGAGCGCGCTGCCGAAGCGCTGGATCGGCATGTTCGCGAGCGTGTAGAGCCGCGTGAAGGCGATTCCGAAGCCCGCCGCGAGGTGCGCGCGGTATGCGTCCTCGAGGCCGCTTTGCGCCGGCGGCAGCGACGGGCCCTGTGGGTTGTAGACGAGGCTCAGTTCGAGGCCGGTCCCGGGGCGGCCGTAGCCGAGCGCGTTCAGCCGGCGCAGCGCCTCGAGGCTGCGCCGGAACACGCCCTCGCCGCGCTGCCGGTCGACGTTGTCCTCGAGATAGCAGGGCAGCGAGGCCACGACCTCGACGCGCTGCCCGGCGAGGAACTCCGCGAGGTCCTCCTGCCCAGGCTCGAGCAGGATCGTCAGGTTGCAGCGGTCCATCACGTGCACCCCGCGGGAGCGCGCAGCCGCCGCGAGGCGGCGGAACTCGGGGTTGAGCTCCGGCGCGCCGCCGGTGACGTCCAGCGTCCGGACGCCCGACGCGTCGAGGAACGCGAGCACCGTGTCCACCGTCTTCGCCGACATCATCTCGGTGCGGCGCGGACCGGCGTTGACGTGGCAGTGCAGGCAGCTCTGGTTGCACTTGTAGCCGAGGTTGACCTGCAGCGTCTCGAGCTTGCGGCGGCGGATCTGCGGAAAGGCGGCGGACTGCAGGAGCGGTAGCGTGGCGTGCATCTGGTTCGGTCTCTTGCGTTGCGTCGAATCCGGTGTCGCTCCCGCGTGCGCCTAGCGCGCCTCGCTCGCGCACGCGCGCGCCGGAGCCGGCAGGCGCAGCCCGGAACATAGCAGGATCGCGGGCGCGCGCAGCCGTGCCTGGCGGGAGACGCAACGCTGCGCGGGGCGATCGCTGCCCGCGAGCTTCGCGAGCCGAAGTGCGGCGGGGAAGTCGTTGCTGCGCATGTGATACGTTCGCGCGGTCGGCCGTGTCGAGAGGCTCACCGTGCCGGATCGAATCCCTGGGTCGCGGACGAGGTCGAAAGTTGACACCGCGCCGCGCGCAAAGTTGCCGAACGCCGGTCGCCCTCCGGCGGTTGTACGGGCGGGCCCGACCCGGATGCAAGCCTCGGCGGCGGATCGGCGCGAGGCGCATGCTATAGTTCGCCGCGCATCTCATGGGCCATCGACTCTCGAAGATCACGACGCGCACGGGCGACGCCGGCGAGACGGGTCTCGGCGACGGGTCGCGCGTGCCCAAGGACAGTGCGCGCATCGCCGCGCTCGGCGAGGTCGACGAGCTCAACTCGGTGATCGGGCTGCTGCTCGCCGAGCAGCTGCCCGATGACGTGCGCGCGGCGATGCTCGGCGTCCAGCACGATCTCTTCGATCTCGGCGGCGAGCTCAGCGTGCCCGGGTACTCCGCAGTGACCGACCGGCACGTGCAGCGCATCGAAGGGCTGGTCGAGGCGTTCAACGCCGATCTGCCGCCGCTGAAGGAGTTCATCCTGCCCGGCGGGACGCGCATCGCGGCGCTCGCGCATCTCGGCCGGACCGTCTGCCGGCGTGCCGAGCGCGCGGTAGTCGCGCTCGCGCGCACCGAGCCGGTGGCGCAAGCCTCCCGTGTCTACCTGAACCGGCTGTCCGACCTGCTGTTCGTGCTCGGCCGGGTGCTCAACCGCCGCGCCGGCGCCGGCGACGTGCTGTGGGAAAAGGGCAGGCACCGCTGATGCGCGTCGCGGCAGGGCCGGCGCCGCGGCTGTGCGCGCCGCCCGCGCGGCTGGCGCCGCCGCGGCCGATGTGAGCACGCCCTCCCTAAAGGCCATGCGCGGTCGCGACGGCGGCGCCGCACATCGCGATGGATCCTCATAAGAACAAGGAGTTAGCGGACCTGCTGGCGGCCTGCGGACGGCGCGACCGGGCGGCGTTTGCCCGGCTGTACCAGGCCACCTCGGCGCAACTGTTTGGGGTCGCCATCCGTATGTTGAGACGGGAAGATCTGGCCGAGGAGATCCTGCAGGAGTGCTACGTCAGCATCTGGAACAACGCCGCCGGCTACACTGCGGCACTGTCGGCGCCGATGACCTGGATGACCAGCATCGTGCGCAACCGGTGCCTGGATTCGCTGCGCCGCCCGAACATGGAGGTGGTGCTGAGCGGCCGCGATGCGGACGAGGCGGAAGACCCGCTTGCGGCGATGCCGAGCGACGCGCCGGGGCCGCTCGCGCAGCTGCAGAGCGCGAGCGACGCGCGCGCGCTGGCGCGCTGCCTCGCCGCGCTCGAGCCGAAGATGCGGCAGGCGATCGCGCTGGCGTTCTTCGACGGGCTCTCGCACTCGGAGCTCGCGGCGCACATGCGCCAGCCGCTCGGCACGGTGAAGACCTGGGTGCGGCGCGGGCTCGAGCGGCTGCGCGCCTGCCTCGGCGGGGATTAGCGAAGGAATGAAGTACCGGAACAAGCCGGAGCTGCAGGACAGGCTCGCCGCGGAGTACGTGCTCGGCACGCTTCGCGGGCGCGCCCGCGCGCGGTTCGAGGGCTGGCTGCGCGAGGACGCCGTGCTACGCCGCGCGGTCGCCGAGTGGGAGGCGCGCCTCGGGCCGCTCACCGAGGCGGTCGCTCCGATCGCCCCGCCGCAGCGCGTGTGGCAGGCGATCGAGTCCCGCCTCGATGGCAGCGCGGCGCCGGCGCCGCGCGCGAGCTTCTGGGAAAGCCTCGCGTTCTGGCGCGCCACCGGGCTCATCGCGAGCGGCATGGCGGCGGCGCTGCTCGTCACGGTCGCGACGCAGAAGCCGCAGGTCGTCGAGGTTCCGGTCGTCAGATCGGTCGAGGTGCCCGTCCCGTCCACCAGCATGCAGCCATCCTACGTATCCATGCTGCGGGACGAGGCCGGCAACGTGGTCTTCATCGCGTACGCCGCACGCCAATCCGACGAGCTCTGGATCAAGAAGGTCGGCATGGACGAGCCGGGCGAGGGCAAGCACTACCATCTCTGGGGGCTCACGATGAAGCCCGGCGAGCCCCCGCAGTCGCTCGGCGTGATCCCGCCGGGCGAGAAGGCGACCATCAAGCTCGCCGCGGTCGCGGACAAGTCGCTCGCCGACTTCCCCGCGCTCGCGCTGTCGCTCGAGCCGATGCCGCCGGTGCCGCGCAGCGAGCCGGTCGGCCCGGTCGTCGCGAAGGGCGACTGCCAGAAGTTCTGGTAGGCGCGCGAGCGGCGCCGCGCGGTACGCCGCCCCGGGCGCGTCCGGGTATCATCCGCGCTCGATCCGAACCCGCGCACCGCATGACTGACGCCGCGCGCCGCACGCGCTTCGCGCTCGCCGCCGCGCTCGCCGTGCTGCTCGCCGCAGCCGCGGCGCTCGCCACGCTCGCCGCCGCGGCGGCGGTGGCAGCCGGCTTCGTCGCGAAGAACGTCTGCTCCGGCGTGTTCGTCTCGGGCCGCCCCCTCGCCGACATCGTTGCGAGCGACCTGGGCCGGTACGAGAACCGCCTGCTGGACGCCGTCGCCGCCGAGATCGACCTCGCGCGCGGCCGCGCCACGGCGAGTCTCGGGCCGCTGGCGCGGCGCACCGCGGTCCACCGGCCGGGCCTCGGCTGCGCGCTGGCGATCGGCACGCACGTCGATGCGCTTACCGCGCCGGCATCGCCGCCCCGTCCGGCGGCGCACCGCGTCGCCGCCCTGGAATGGCCCGACGGCGAGCACGTGCGCGCGGACGCGGACGCGGGCGTCGCGGCGAGGCTCGCCGCGCTGCTGGACGAAGCCTTCGCCGAGCCGCAGACCGCGCGCCGGCAGACGCGCGCCGTGGTGATCGTGCACCGGGGTCGCATCGCCGCCGAGCGATACGCGCCGGGGTACGGCCCCGACACGCCGCTGCCCGGCTGGTCGCTGGCGAAGAGCGTGCTCGGCGCGCTCGTCGGCGTGCTGGTCGCCGAGGGCAGGCTCGCGCTCGACGCGCCGGCCCCCGTGGCCGGCTGGGATGCGCCCGGCGACCCGCGGCGCGCGATCACGCTGCGGCACCTCCTGAACATGTCGAGCGGGCTCGCGTTCAGCGAGGACTACGCGAATCCGGTCGCGGACGTGGGCGTGATGCTTTTCGCCGCGCCGGCGGCCGGCCGATACGCCGCCGACAAGCCGCTCGCCGCGCGGCCGGGCGGCCGTTGGGCGTACTCGAGCGGCACGAGCAACATCGTGGCCGGGGCGCTGCGCGGGCTGTTCGACACCGAGGCCGCGTATCTCGCGTTTCCCCGCGAGGCGCTGTTCGGGCCGCTCGGCATGCGCAGCGCGGTCCTCGAGACCGACGCCGCAGGCAGGTTCGTCGCGTCCTCCTTCATGCTCGCTTCCGCCCGCGACTGGGCGCGCTTCGGGCTGCTGTACGCGCGGGACGGGCGGTGGGAGGGGCGGCGCATCCTGCCGGCGGGCTGGGTGCGCTTCAGCGCCGCGCCCGCGCCCGCGGACGGCGAGCGGCGTTACGGCGCGCACTGGTGGCTGCGGCTGCGCGGCACCGGGCTGCGACCGCGGCTGCCGGCGGATGTCATGCACGCCGCGGGGCACGGCGGGCAGTTCGTCACGGTGGTGCCGTCGCGCGACCTGGTCGTCGTCCGGCTCGGCTTCAACCTCGACCGGCGCGCGTGGGACCAGGAAGCGTTCGTGGCGCGCGTGCTGCAGGCGCTCGGGGCGTGATGCGGAGCGACCTGCGCGGCTACGCCTTGCTGTCGATCGCCGCGGCGCTCGCGACGATCGGGCTCAAGGGCGCCGCATGGTGGGTCACCGGCTCGGTCGGCCTGCTGTCCGACGCGATGGAGTCGTTCGTCAACCTCGCGGCGGCGGCGGTGACGCTGACGATGCTCATCGTGGCGGCGCGGCCGCCCGACGAGGAGCACGCCTACGGCTACAGCAAGGCCGAGTACTTCGCCAGCGGGTTCGAAGGCTCGCTGATCCTCGTCGCCGCGGTCGCGATCGGCATCGCCGCGAGCGAGCGCTTGATCGCGCCGCAGCCGCTGCAGGCGATCGGGCTCGGGCTCGCGATCGCGGTCGCCGCCGCGGTCGTCAACTTCGGCGTCGCGCGCGTGCTGCTGCGCGCCGGCCGGCACTATCAGTCGATCGCCCTCGAAGCCGACGCGCGCCACCTGCTGACCGACGTCTGGACGACCGCCGGCGTCGCCGTCGCGGTCCTGCTGGTCGCGCTCACCGGATGGCAGCGCCTCGATCCGCTGGTCGCGCTGGCGGTCGCCGCGCACATCCTGTGGACGGGGTTCGGCCTCGTGCGGCGCTCGTTCCTCGGCCTCATGGACCGCGCGCTGCCGCCTGCGGATCGGCGCGCGATCGAGGCCGTGCTCGAGCGCCATGGCGCGGAGGGCGTGCGCTACCACGCGCTGCGCACGCGGCAGGCGGCCGGGCGGTCGTTCGTGTCGGTGCACGTGCTCGTTCCGGGCGCGTGGACCGTGCAGCGCGGCCACGATCTGCTCGAGCGCATCGAGGCCGAGGTGCGCGAGGCGGTGCCGGGCGCCTCGGTGTTCACCCACCTCGAACCGCGCGAGGACCCCGCGTCCTTCGCCGACCTCGACCTCGACCGGCGCTAGGGAGGGATACGGGAGGACGCGCGCGTGCGCTCCTTCCGATTCGTTCCACCCAGCCGAAGGAGGGTTACGGGAGGAAACCCGGGTGGGTTTCCTCCTGTTCGTCCCCCGCGGAAGGAGGGTTACGGGAGGAAACCCGGGTGGGTTTCCTCCTGTTCGTCCCCCGCG
>JAHDYJ010000088.1:8763-19198 GCA_023383795.1 Burkholderiales bacterium
GAAGGAGGGTTACGGGAGGAAACCCGGGTGGGTTTCCTCCTGTTCCCTCCCCTCTCTAGCGGCGGCGCGCGGCCTCGGCGCGCTGTTGCGCGAGCCGCCCGACGATCTTCACGAGCGCGAGCGCCATCAACGCGACGCCGGCGATCAGGCACAGCCAGGCGACACCGGGCGTGCTCAGCTCCGGCAGCGCGGCCTCGGGTCCCGTCAGCAGCCCGTAGACGCCGGCCGCGGCGAGCAACGCGCCGACCGCGTCGACGACGACCCAGTCGAGCGGGACGCGGATCCGCGGCGGACTCACTCCTGGAACGCCTCCTCGCGCCGCTTGCGCACGGCCGGGGCGATCACGACCAGCAGCAGCGCGACCGCGATCGCGAGCAGCACCGCCGAGATCGGCTTGGTGACGAAGGTGGTCGGGTCGCCGCGCGAGAGCAGCATCGCGCGCCGCAGGTTCTCCTCCATCAACGGGCCGAGGATGAAGCCGAGGATCAGCGGCGCCGGCTCGCAGTCGAGCTTGACGCACACGTAGCCGAGCACCGCGAAGGCGGCCATCACCAGGACGTCGAACGAGCTGTTGTTGATGCTGTAGACGCCGACGCAGCAGAAGAGCAGGATCGCCGGGAAGAGCATCCGGTACGGCACGGTCAGCAGCTTGATCCAGAGCCCGATCAGCGGCAGGTTCAGGATCACCAGCATCAGGTTCCCGACCCACATGCTGGCGATCATTCCCCAGAAGAGGTCCGGACGCTCGGTCATCACCTGCGGCCCCGGCGCGATGCCCTGGATCATCATGGCCCCGATCATCAGCGCCATGACCGGGTTGCCGGGAATGCCGAGCGTCAGCATCGGGATGAACGAGGTCTGCGCGCCGGCGTTGTTGGCCGACTCGGGGCCGGCCACGCCGCGGATGTTGCCCTGGCCGAAGGTCTCGGGGTTCCGCGACACCTTCTTCTCGATCGTGTAGCTCGCGAAGGACGAGAGCATCGCCCCGCCGCCCGGAAGGATGCCGAGCACAGAGCCGATCGCGGTGCCGCGCGCCGAGGCCGGGAACGCATCCTTCAGGTCCTGGCGCGACGGCAGCAGGTTCGTCACCCTCTTGACGAAGATCTCGCGGCGTCCCTCGTGCTCGAGGTTCATCATGATCTCGGCCACACCGAACATCCCCATTGCGACGATCACGAAGCCGACCCCGTCGGAGAGCTCCGGCAGGCCGAACGTGAAGCGCTGCACCCCGGAATTCACGTCGGTGCCGACCAGCCCGAGCAGCAGGCCGAGCACCACCATCGCGATCGCCTTGAGGAGCGAGCCGTGCGCGAGCACGGTTGCGGAGACGAGGCCGAGCACCATCAGCGAGAAGTACTCGGCGGGGCCGAACTTCAGCGCGACTTCCGCGAGCGGCGGCGCGGCGAGCGCGATCACCAGGGTCGCGACGCAGCCGGCGAAGAACGAGCCGAGCGCGGCGATCCCGAGCGCCGGTCCGGCGCGGCCGCGCCGTGCCATCTGGTAGCCGTCGAGCGTGGTCACCACCGACGAGGGCTCCCCGGGCAGGTTCACCAGGATCGCCGTCGTCGAGCCGCCGTACTGCGCCCCGTAGTAGATCCCGGCGAGCATGATCAGCGCCGAGATCGGCGGCAGCGTGAAGGTGACCGGCAGCAGCATCGCGATCGTCGCGAGCGGCCCGATGCCGGGCAGCACGCCGATCAGCGTGCCAAGCAGCACGCCGAACAGGCAATAGAGGACGTTCTGGATGCCGAGCGCGACCGACAGGCCGAGGCCGAGGTTCGCGAAGATCTCCATCGCTCAGCGCCCGACGAAGGCCGGCCAGAGCTGGAACGGCAGCCCGAGGCCGTGGTAGAAGGCGGCGACCGAGAACACGATCAGCACCAGGTAGAGGACGGCGACCTCCCACCACCTGAACTCCGAGCCGCCGAACGCGCCGACGAAGATCAGGATCGCGGTCGCGGCGACGAGCCCCAGCGGCCGCAGCGCGAGCGCGAAGAGCACCACCGAGAGGACCACGAGTATTGCCGGGCGCAGCGCGAAACGGCCGACCGCCGCGCCGGCGGCAACGAACGCGCGCCCGCCGATCGCCAGCCCGAGCAACGTGAGCAGGCCGCCGAGCACGGTCGGGAAGTACGCCGGCCCCATCCGCACCGCGCTGCCTATCGCGTAGTCGCGCGCGACCAAGATGAACCCGACGCCGAACGCGATGAACATGAGTCCGGCCCAGAAGTCCTTGCTTCTGGTGACCTTCATCCGCCCCTCCTCCAGGTGCGTCGGCCGGCTATTCTGACACAGGCCTGCCGCGCGGCCCGCGCCGCGGCGACGCGCCGCCCTACTCGGTCGCCGGAAACCGCGCTGCGCCCCCGTGCGCGGCCGACCAGTCGGCGGGCGCGTGCAGGAATTTCTCGACCTCCGCGAGGGTGCCGTTGTCGAAGTACCTGTGCTTCTTCGCGACCGCGAGCACGTCCCACCAGGTGGCAAGCGAGTGCAGCGCGACGCCGAGCTCCTCGAGGATGCGCCGGCTCTCGTCGAAGATCGAGTAGTAGAAGATCACGAACACGTGGTCGACGCGGGCGCCCGCCGCGCGCAGCGCCTGGCAGAAGTTGATCTTGCTGCGCCCGTCGGTGGTGAGGTCCTCGACCAGCAGCGCGCGCACGCCCTCGGGCAGGTAACCCTCGATCTGCGCGTTGCGGCCGAAGCCCTTCGGCTTCTTGCGCACGTACTGCATCGGCAGCATCAGCGCCTCGGCGATCCAGGCCGCGAACGGGATCCCGGCGGTCTCGCCGCCGACGATCGTGTCGATCGACTCGAACCCGATCTCGCGCAGGATCGTCGAGCCGGAGAAGTCGATGAGCGTGCGGCGCAGCCGCGGGTAGGAGATGATCTTGCGGCAGTCGATGTACACCGGGCTCGCCCATCCGGACGTGAAGATGAACGGCTTCTGGGCGTTGAACAGCACGGCCTGGATCTCGATCAGCATCTTCGCCGTGGTCTCGGCGATGATCGCGCGGTCGGCAAAGCTGAATGCGGAGGTCATGGGCGTCCCGGCGGATTACCGACGGCGCGCATTATTGCACGGTTCGCGGCCGCGTCCGCGCGCGCGTCGGCCGCGCGCGCCGCGTCGTCGCGCGGCAGCGCCGGGTTGCCGGGCGACCTGGGACGAGTCATACTCGGCGCGGAGCAGGTACGGCGCGCGCCGGGCGGCGCCGGCCGCCGGCGGCCGGATCGCGACGGCGCGCGGGAGAGTTCCTGCCCGGTTCGGCCGCCGCGCGCGGCGGCGTTCGGCGGGCCCATGCCAGGTGGGCCGTTTCCTGAGAGGAGGTCGAGAAGATGAAGATTGCAGCTCTGAAGGCGGCCGGCGCCGCGTGCGCGGTCGCGCTTGCGTGCGCCGCGCCCGGCGCGCACGCGCAGGCGGCGAAGTACACGGCCAAGATCGGCCACCTGGAAGCGCCGACCCAGCCGCGTCACCGCGGGCTCGAGAAGGTCGCGGAGCTAGTCAAGCAGCGCACCAACGGCGAGGTCGAGATCAAGCTCTATCCGCTGTCGCAGCTCGGCAACGCCCGCCAGATGGTCGAGGGCGTGCAGTTCGGCTCGATCGAGTGCACGGTGATGCCGGCGGCCTTCCTCGGCGGCTTCAATCCGGCGGTCTCGGTCCTCGACATCCCCTACCTGTATCCGACCGACCGCGACAAGTCGCAGAAGCTCCGCGAAGGCCCGTTCGGCAAGGCGATCCTCGACTCGTTCTCGAGCAAGGGCTTCGTCGCGCTCACGATCTGGCCGAACGGACGCAAGAGCCTGACGTCGAACAAGGGGATCGCCTCGATCGACGAGTTCAAGGGCCAGAAGTTCCGCGTGATGGACTCCAAGATCCTGGTCGAGCAGTTCGCCGGCGTCGGCGCCTCGGCGATCCCGATCCAGTTCGGCGAGCTGTACACCGCGCTGCAGACCGGAGTCGTGGACGGGCAGGAGAACCCGCTCGATACGATCACCACGATGAAGTTCCACGAGGTGCAGAAGAACCTCGTCGTGACCGAGCACGGGGCGATGGAGGACGTCGTGCTGTTCAACCCGAAGTGGTGGAACAGCCTCCCGGCGGGCCATCGCGCCGCGATCGCGAAGACCTTCGACGAGCTGCGCCCCGAGGTCGAGAAGATGAAGGAGAAGGCGCAGGCCGACTCGCTCGCGCTGGTGAAGGCGAGCGCCACATCGGTGCGCATCGCCGACGAGGCGGAGCGCGCGCGGCTGCGCGCGGCGCTGGCCGCGCGCGCGCGCGCGGCCTATCTCGAGCGCGCCGGCACGGAGGGCAAGAAGCTCATCGAGATCTACGAAGCGGAGTTCAAGAAGCTCTGATTCGCGCCCGCGCCGCCGGCGCCGCGACGAGCCCGCGGCGCGGCGGCGCGCAGAAGGACGCAGGCCATGCACGGCGTGATGCGGGTCATCCGCGCGATCGAGCGCTGGACGCTGACGGCGCTCCTGATCGGCATGTCGCTCGGCTACGCCGGCCAGATCGTCATCCGCGCGGTCGCGCCCGAGGTCGCGACGCGCACCTCCTGGATCGAGGAGCTCACCGTCTTCGCGATGGTGTGGCTCGCGTTCCTGGGCCTGGGCCTGACGCTGGAGCGCGGGCGGCACGTGGCGATGGAGAGCCTCGTCCGGAAGCTTCCGCCGGCGGCGCGCAAGTGGGCGTCCCGGGCCGTCGACCTGGTCGGCTTCGCGTTCGCCGCCTATCTCGCCAAGCTCGGCTGGGACATCACGGTGTTCGTCCGCGACAGCGGCCAGATCAGCCCGGTGCTCGACGTGTCGATGGCGTGGCTCTACGCCGTGCTGCCGGCCGGGTTCGGCCTGCTCGCGCTGCGCTACCTGCTCGAGCTCGCGGGGTTCAGCGACCGCTCGCGGCTGCGCCCGCAGTCCCAGCTCGAGGGCCAGCCGTGATCGTTCTAGCGCTTTTCGTCCTCGCGCTGGTGATGCTCGCGCTCGGCTTCGAGATGCTGCTGGTGATGGGCGTGCCGGCGCTGCTCACGAAGTGGATCTTCTTCCGCGACATGCCGGAGATCCTCTCGGTGCAGAAGATGCTCGGCGGCGTGCAGGTGGTGACCCTGCTCGCGATCCCGTTCTTCATCTTCGCCGCCGACATCATGTCGCACGGCCAGATCGCCTCGCGGCTGACCGAGATGGTCAGGCGCCTGATCGGCCACTACAGCGGCGGTCTCGGCCACGCGACGGTGGTCTCCATGATGACGTTCGGCGCCATCAGCGGCTCGGCGCCGGCCACCGTCGCGGCGCTCGGCCGGCTCACGCACCCGGAGCTCCTCCGCGCCGGCTATCGCGAGAAGTTCTCGCTCGGACTGATCGCCTCGTCGGCCGAGTGCGCGCTGCTCATTCCGCCCAGCATCACCTTCATCATCTACGGCTGGCTCACCGGCACCTCGATCGCCGCGCTCTTCGCCGGCGGCCTCGTCGTCGGAATCGTGCTGGGGCTCGCGTTCATGGCGCTGGTGCAGCTCGAGACCAGGCGCACCGGCGCGAAGGCCGCGGACGCACCGCGGCCGGGCGAGCGGTGGCGGGCGGTCAGGCGCGGGCTGCTCGGGGCGTTCGTCGCCGGACTGGTGCTGGTCGGCATCTACGCCGGGTTCTTCACCGCGACCGAGGCGGCGGCGGTGGCGGTCGTGCTCGCGCTCCTGGTCGAGCTGTTCGTCTACCGCTCGCTCACGTTCCGCGACGTGGCCCGCATCGCCGAGGGCAGCGCGGTCACGACCGTCGTAGTGTTCGTCCTGCTCGCGATGGGTACGTTCCTCTCGACGTTCCTCACGCTCGCCGACGTGCACACGAAAGTCCTCACGTGGATCCAGGCCGCCGGCCTCAGCTGGATCACCTTCCTGCTCATCGTGAACGCGATCCTGTTCGTCGCCGGGATGTTCGTCGACCCGAACTCGATCCTGCTCCTGTTCGTCCCGGTCCTGTTCCCGGTCGCGCAGTCGCTCGGGATCGACCCGGTGCACTTCGGCATCCTCGTCACGCTGAACATCTGCATCGGCATGATCACGCCGCCGTTCGGACTCGACCTCTTCGTCGCCTCCAGCACGCTGCGGCGCCCGGTGGAGCTGATCATCGCCGGCGTCTGGCCGTTCGTGCTGACCAATCTCGTGGTCCTCGCCATCATCAGCTACGTGCCGCAGATCTCCACCGCGCTGCCGCGGCTCATCCTGTAGCCGGCGCGCCCGGAAGCCGACGATGTCGATCGCCCAACCGATCCATGCACCGGCGGACTTCCCGGTTGCAGACGTCCAGTGCACGGTGCGCGCGAACCGGGCGGTGAACGATCGCTACCGGCATCTCGTGCTCGAGGCGCCGCCGCCGCTCTGCCGGGCGACGCCGGGACAGTTCTTCCACCTGCTGTGCCCGCCCGCGGCCGGCGACGAGCCCTTCCTGCGCCGTCCGATGAGCGTGTACCGCATCGCGCCGGAGGAGCGCGCGATCGAGTTCCTCTACAACGTGGTCGGCGCGGGCACGCGGGCGCTTGCGCGGCTCACGGCCGGCGATACGATGAGCGTGATGGGGCCGCTCGGCGTCGGGTTCACGATCGCGCCGGCGCACCGGCACGTCCTGATGGTCGCGCGCGGCGTGGGGCTCGCGACCATGGCGCCGGTCGTGCCCTGGGCGCGCCGGCGCGGCATCCGGGTGACCGCGGTGCTCTCGGCGCGCGCGCCCGAGGATCTGATGGAACGCGAGTTCACGCAGCGCGAGGAGGTCCGCGTGTATCCGGTCTTCGACCGCGACGCCTCCTCGGACGTCGGACGGGTGGAGACGCTGCTGCGCGCGATCCTCGACCAGGACCGCCCGGACGCGATGTTCACCTGCGGCTCCAACCGCCTGATGACGCTCCTGCAGAGGCTCGGCCTCGAGTACGGCGTGCCCGGCGAGATCGCGCTCGAGCAGCAGATGGCCTGCGCGCTCGGCGTGTGCCTGTGCTGCGTCCGCCCGATCAGAGCGGGCGGCGCGATCGTGCACAAGCGGGTGTGCTGCGAAGGCCCGGTGTTCGACCTGCAGCAGGTCGCAGGCACCTGGCGGCACGGCTGAGGCCGGACGGGGATGCAGATGGTCGATCTTTCGGTGCGCATCGGATCGCTCGCGCTCAAGAACCCGGTCATGCCGGCCTCGGGGTGCTTCTCCCACGAGTTCGGCCAGGTGTTCGATCTCGACCGGTTGGGGGCGCTCGTCACCAAGAGCGTGACGCCGAAGCTGCGCAAGGGCAACGCGATACCCAGGGTCGCCGAGGTTTCGCAGGGCATGCTGAACTCGATCGGCATCCCCAGCAAGGGGATACTGCACTACGTGAACGACGTGGTGCCGCTCTACGCCGCCTACTCCTCGCCGCTGGTCGCGAGCGTCTCCGCGGACACGGTCGCCGAGTTCGCCGATGCGGCGGCGGCGCTCAGCGTGCCGGGCGTCGCCGCGATCGAGGCGAACATCTCCTGCCCGAACCTGGAGGCCGACGGCCGCGCGTTCGCCATGATGCCGGACACGACCCGCGCCGCCGTGGCGGCGATCAGGCGGCGGACGCCGCTCCCGGTGTGGGCGAAGCTCACGCCCAACACCGGCGACATCAAGGCGGTGGCGCTCGCCGCGCAAGACGCGGGCGCGGACGCGATCGTCGTCGCCAACACGATTCTCGGGATGTCGATCAACGTGACGACGTTCCGCCCGACGCTCGGCAACGTCATGGGCGGGCTGTCGGGCCCGGCGATCAAGCCGATCGCGCTGCGGCTCGTGTTCCAGTGCGCCGAGGTCGTCTCGATCCCGATCATCGGCTGCGGCGGCATTTCGACCGGCGCGGACGTGGTCGAGTTCATGCTCGCCGGCGCGACGGCCGTGCAGGTCGGCACCGCGTCGTTCATCCACGCCGACGCGATGATGCGCATCCTCGAGGAGCTGCGGGCCTTCTGCGATGCGCGCGGCATCGACCGGGTTGCCGACCTCGTGCACAAGGCGCGAGTGGAGCACGAGCCGATCGAGTGGTAGCCGGACATGGGCAGCCTCCCGAGCTTCGACGCAGGCTACGCCGGGATCGCGAGCGCGCTCTTCGATCAGGTGCGGGCGCTCAGCCGCGACGGTCCGGGGGTCACGCGGGCATCCTACGGCGACGTGGAGACGCGCGTCCTCGCCCGTCTCGCCCGAACCGCCGCCGCCGAGGGGATCGCGACCTCCTACGACGCGGCCGGCAACCTGTGGATGACGGTTCCCGGCCGCGCGCCGGAACGCCCGGGCGTCATCGCCGGGTCTCACGCCGACTCGGTGCCGCGGGGCGGCAACTACGACGGCCTGGCCGGGATCGTCGCCGGACTGGTCTGCGCGATCCGCATGTGCCGCGAGCGCGCGCCGCCCGAGCGGACGTTCACGACCGTGGCGTTTCGCGGCGAGGAGAGCGCCTGGTTCGGGAAGCCCTATCTCGGCTCGGCCGCGCTGCTCGGCAAGCTGACCGACCGGGATCTCGCCCTCAAGCACCGGGACACCGGCTATCCGCTGCGGTTCTACATGCGCGAGGCGGGCGCCGATCCCCAGCGCCTGGTCCGCGGCGAGCCGCTGGTCGAACCGCGCTCGATCGCGGCCTATCTCGAGCTGCACATCGAGCAGGGTCCGGTGCTGGAGGACGCCGACCGCCCGATCGGCATCGTCACCGGGATCCGCGGCAACTTCCGCCACCGCGCGATCCGCTGCATCGGAACGGCGGGCCACTCGGGCGCCGTCCCCAAGCGCATGCGCCAGGACGCGGTGTTCGCGGTCGCCGACCTCCTGTCGCGCATCGAGGAGGCGTGGGACGAGTGGCTGCTCAACGGCCACGACCTGGTCGTGACGAGCGGCGTGCTCCATACCAACGCGGACACGCACGCGCCCTCGATCATCCCGGGCGAGGTGTGGTTCAGCCTCGAGGCGCGCAGCGGGTCGCAGGAGACGCTCGACGGGTTCCACCGCGCGATCGCCGCCGAGTGCGAGTCGATCGGCGCCGCGCGCGGGGTGCGCTTCGAGTTCGACCAGCCGATCTTCTCCGCCCCGGCCACGATGGACGGCGCGCTGGTCGAGCTGCTCGCCGGCATCTGCGCCGAGCGCAAGCTCGCCTACATGCGCGTCCCGAGCGGCGCCGGGCACGACGCGGCGCATTTCGCCAATGCCGGCGTTCCCGCGGCGATGGTCTTCGTGCGCAACCAGCGCGGCTCGCACAACCCGGACGAGTCCATGCTGATCGAGGACTTCATGCTGGGGACGGACGTCCTGTACGCGGCGGTGCGCGCCATCTGACGCGCCGGCGGCGCGCCTCGCGGGCGCGGGCGGCCCGCCGCCGGCGGGCTCAGACGAACCCGGGGCCCTGCAGCTGCTCCTGCAGCTCCTTCTGCTTGTCGAGGTAGCTCACCAGCTTCGCGCTGGTCTGCCGCAGCCGCTGCGACAGCATCAGCACGAGCTCCATCAGGATCTTCGCGCCGAGGATCGGCTGCTCGAGGATGATGCGCGCGAGGTCCTCGCGCGTGAGCACCGCGATCAGCGTCTGCTCGGTGGCGACGCAGGTCGCGAAGCGCGGCTCGCCGTCGATCATCGACATCTCGCCGAGCGTCTTGCCCTCCTCGACCGCGGCGATCAGCCGCGGCGCGTTCCACCGATCCTGCTTGAACACCTCGATGCGGCCCTCGAGCACGATCATCATGAAGTCGCCGGCCTCGCCCTCGCGGATGATCTCCTGGCCGGCCTCGGCGCGGTAGGTGCGCATGAAGTGGGCCATGAGCCGGATCTCGGCAAGGCTGAAGTTCTCGAAGAGCGGCGCGTAGTTGATCATGCCGTGCAGCTTGCCGGCGAACTGGGTCGCGTCGCCCAGGTACTCGAGCTGCGGAAGTCTCGCGTCTTCGATCGTCTCGGCCATCGCGGTGCCGGCGGGATTCGGCTGCGGATTCAGTAGACTACGGCAAAGCGCCGCGGCCGGGCAAACCGGCCCGGCCGCGCCGGATGACAAAAGCCACAGCGCCGCCGCGCTATTCCGCGGCCTCCTGCTTCGCCAGCCGCCGCGCGCGGACCGCCTCGGCGAGGGATTGCAGCAACGGCGCCGTCTCGTCCCAGCCGAGGCAGGCGTCGGTGATGCTCTGGCCGTACACGAGCTCGCGGTCGGCGACGAGGTCCTGGCGGCCGGCGACCAGATGCGATTCGATCATGACGCCGGTGATGCGCTCCTCGCCGGCGGCGAGCTGCGCCGCGACGTCGGCCCCCACCTCGATCTGGCGCCGGTAGTCCTTGCGGCTGTTGCCGTGGGAGAAGTCGATCATCAGACGCTGCGCGAGGCCGGCCGCGGCGAGGGCCTTGCAGGCGCCCTCGACGCTCGCGACGTCGTGGTTCGGCTGATTGCCGCCGCGCAGGATCACGTGGCAGTCCTCGTTGCCGTTGGTCGAGACGATCG
>JAHDYJ010000089.1 GCA_023383795.1 Burkholderiales bacterium
CAAGATCGCCGCAGCGCGCGCTCGATCAGCCCGGCGCATGAAGCGCTTCGAACCGAACTCCTTCAACCCCCTGTTCAAGCATGCCTTCCAGCGATAATCGGGGCGGCCCTGTGGGAAATCCGGGCTAGAGATCCTGTGCGAGGCCTCGTCCAGCGTGCGGCCGCCGGCGGGTCGAGAAGCCCGCGGATCCGCTCCCGGTCGATGTGCTCGGCCCCCCGCGCCCGGCGCTCTCGCGTCGTGCATCGGCGCGACCAGGACCGGCCGGCGGCCGCGCCGGCGCGTCAGGGGCGCAGGGATCGTCCCGATCCGCCGCCGAGGCGAAACGCGACGAAGAGCGCGACCGCGCTCGCGGCCACGCCGGCGGCCATCGGCAGCGTCGTCCCGTCGTGCAGAAGGCCGACGAGGAATCCGGCCACCGCGCCCGCCGTCATCTGCATGAACCCGACCAGCGCGGACGCGGTGCCGGCGATGCGCGCGAACGGTCCGACCGCGGCGGCGGTCGAGCCGGGCAGGGCGAAGCCGAGCCCGAAGAGCACGACCGCCATCGGCCCGAGCACGGCCGGCACCGTCTGCACGCCCGCGAACGCGAGGGCGAGCATCGCGATGCCGCCGGCCGCTGCCACCGCGGTGCCGATCCGCAGCAGGCGGTCGACGCCCGCCGACATGATCAGTTTGCCGATCATGACGTTCGCGACGATGTAGCTCACGACCGTGCCACCGAACAGAAAGCCGAACCGGCTCGCCGGCACCGCCAGCACCTCGATCAGCACGAACGACGCGCCCGAGACGAAGCAGAAGATCGCCGCGTAGCTGAACGCGACGCACAGCGCGTAGCCGAGAAAGCGCCGATGGGCGACGACCGCGCGGTAGTTGGCGGCGAGCTGCCGCAAGCCGGTCGCCTGCGGGTCGCGGTGCGCGTTGGTCTCGGGCAGGAGCAACGCGATCGCGCCGAGCAGCGCGGCGCTCGCCGCCGCGAGCAGGGCGAAGTTCGCGCGCCAGCCGAAGGCGACGGTGAGGAGGCTGCCGATGATCGGTCCGAAAACCGGCGCGAGCGCGGTGCCGGCGGTGATGAAGCCGAGCATGCGCGCCGATCCGGCCGCGCCGTAGGCGTCGCGGATGATCGCGCGGCCGATCACGGCGCCGGAGCAGGCGCCGAGCGCCTGGCAGAAGCGCGCGGCGATCAGCCACTCGATCGATCGGGCGCCCATGCACGCGAGGGTCGCCGCGCAGTAGATGGCGACCCCGGCGAGCAGCACCGGGCGCCGCCCGAACCGGTCCGAGAGCGGTCCGTACACGAGCTGCGAGAGCGCGAACGCGCCGATGAACACCGAGAGCGTGAGCTGGGCCTCGGCGACGCCTACCTCGAAGTGCCGTCGTATGCCCGGCAGTCCGGCGAGGAAGAGGTCGGTCGAGAGCGGGAGCAGGGCGAAGCCGAGCCCGATCATCACCGCGACCCCGAGGTGCGTCGGCGCGAGGCGCATACGCGGACGCGGCGGGCCGGACGCTCGGGCGGCTGCGGCGGCTACCGCGGCGGCGCGTAGCGCACGACCTGCTGGTCGATCGCGCCGAAGATCGAGCGGCCGTCCGCGTCGAGCATCTCGATCCGCACGCGGTCGCCGAACTTCAGGAACGGGGTCCTAGCCGCGCCGGTCTCGATCGTCTCGAGCATGCGGCGCTCGGCGAGGCACGCCGAGCCGGCGCTCGCGTCGCGGTTCGAGACCGTGCCCGAGCCGATGATCGTGCCGGCGCCGAGCGGCCGCGTCTTCGCGGCGTGCGCGATGAGCTTCGGGAACTCGAAGGTCATGTCGACACCGGCGTTCGGGCGTCCGAACGGCGTGTCGTTGATGTGCACCACGAGCGGCAGGCTGACCTTGCCGCCGTCCCACGCCGCGCCGAGCTCGTCCGGCGTCACCGCGACCGGCGAGAACGCGCTGGAGGGCTTGGACTGGAAGAAGCCGAATCCCTTGGCGAGCTCGGCCGGGATGAGATTGCGCAGGCTGACGTCGTTCACGAGCATCACCAGGCAAACGTGCGCGCCCGCCTTCTTCGCGGGCACGCCCATCGGGACGTCGTCCACGATCACGGCGACCTCGCCCTCGAGGTCGACGCCCCACTCCTCGGACTCGACCGGGATGTCGTCGCGCGGCCCGAGGAATGCGTCCGACCCGCCCTGGTACATCAGCGGATCGGTCCAGAACGATTTCGGCAGCTCGGCGCCGCGCGCCTTGCGCACGAGCTCGACGTGGCTGACGTAGGCCGAGCCGTCGGCCCATTGGTAGGCGCGCGGCAGCGGCGAGTGGAAGCGCGCGAAATCGACCTCGAACGCGCGCGCGGACGGGCGCGCGTTGAGCTGCTGGTACAGCTCGGCGAGCTGCGGCGCGCAGTAGCTCCAGTCGTCCAGCGCCGCCTGCAGCGTCGGCGCGACGCCCTGTGCGATCTCGGCGAGCTTCAGGTCGCGCGACACGACGCAGAGCGCGCCGTCGCGGGTGTCGTTCTTCAGCGTTGCGAGCTTCATCGGCGGCCGGTCCGGCGAAAAGCGCCTATTCTAACCGCCGGGATCCCGCCCGCCCCGGGTCGTGAATCGCGAATCGCAGATCGCGAACCGTGCTCCGCGCCCGGCCCGGCCGCCGCGGCGCTCGGCTCCGCGCTTCACGATCGGCGATTCACGGCTTCGACGGATCGAAGTGCTTCTTCAGCCCCTGCCAGCACTGGTAGTAGTCGGCCTGCAGCTCGGCGCATTCCAGCGCGTAGCGGGTCGGACGGATCGCGAGGCGCGTCTCGAACATGAAGGCCATGGTGTCGCCGATGACGTCGGGCCTGGAGAGATCGGCGCGGGAGGCCTTCTCGAAGGTCTCGGCGTCCGGCCCGTGGCCGGTCATGCAGTTGTGCAGGCTCGCGCCGCCCGGCAGGAACCCCCCGGCCTTGGCGTCGTAGACGCCGTGGACGAGCCCCATGAACTCGCCCGCGATGTTGCGGTGGTACCACGGCGGCCGGAACGTGTGCTGCATCACCAGCCAGCGCGGCGGGAAGATCACGAAGTCGACGTTGTCCACGCCCGGCGTGTCGCTCACCGACTGCAGCACCAGGAAGATCGACGGGTCGGGATGGTCGTAGCTGATCGAGCCGATCGTGTTGAACAGGCGCAGGTCGTACTTGTACGGCACGTGGTTGCCGTGCCAGGCCACCACGTCGAGCGGCGAGTGATCCATCTCGGCCGCCCACAGGCCGCCCATGAACTTCGCGACGAGCTCGCAGCGTCCCTCCTGGTCCTCGTACGCGGCGACCGGGGTGAGGAAGTCGCGCGGATTCGCGAGGCCGTTCGAGCCGATCGGCCCGAGGTCGGGCAGCCGGAACGGGCTGCCGAAGTTCTCGCAGACGTAGCCGCGCGCCGCGCCGTCGGGCAGCTCGACGCGGAAGCGCACCCCGCGCGGCACCACGGCGATCTCCTGCGGCTCGGCCTCAAGCACGCCCAGTTCGGTGGCGATGCGCAGGCGTCCCTGCTGCGGAACGATCAGGAGCTCGCCGTCTGCGTCGTAGAAGTAGCGGTCGGCCATTGGGCGGTTGGCGGCGTACAGGTGGATGCCGCAGCCCGACTGCGCTTCCGGACCGCCGTTGCCCGCCATCGTCGCGAGGCCGTCGACGAAGTCGGTCGGCGCCGACGGGATCGGGAACGGGTCCCAGCGCAGCTGATTTGGCGTGGCGGCGACCTCGCCGAAGTCGCTCGAGAAGCGTCCCGCATCGACGCGGCGGAACGGGCGGTGCACCGCGCCGGGGCGGATGCGGTACAGCCATGTGCGCCGGTTGGCGGCGCGCGGTGCGGTGAAGGCCGTCCCGGAAAGCTGCTCGGCATACAGGCCGTACGGACAGCGCTGCGGCGAGTTCTGGCCGGACGGCAGCGCGCCGGGCAGCGCCTCGGTCGCGAAATGATTGCCGAATCCGGGGAGGTACGCGAGCGCGGGGCCGCCCGCGCCGCGGGCGAGCTCCGATGCCTTGTCCCTGGTCTTCGTGGTCATGCGGCAGCCTCCTTTCTTGACGTCGGCAGCGCGGTCGGGGCCGCGCCCGCGCGCGCGATCGCGATCGCCTGGTGCAGCACCTCCGCGTCGCCGACATGGTTCGCGAGCAAGAGGATCAGGCGCGCGTTCAGCAGCGCGGACTGCTCCTCCGCGAGGTCGCGGTGGGACTCGACCAGCGCGGCGTAGAAGTCGTCCGGCGCGTCGAGGTTCGGGTCGGTGTTCAGCCGCATGTCGGCGTTCCTCCGCTCACTCGTTGCAGGTCGCGACCGCCACCGCCTCGCGCACCAGCGGCACCGCGAGCGCCCGCCAGCGCGCGGCGACGTGCTGGTCCGGACGGATCAGGTAGAAGGTGCCGGGCCGGCCGTCGTAGCGCTTGGTGAGGTTCTCGGTGCGGTCCTCGACCACCAGGCATGTGTCGGGCACCGCCGGCAGCGCCTCCGCGGGGCGCGCGATGACGATCACGCGCACCGGAATCGGATCGGCCGCCAGGCGTCTGAGCGCCTCGCTTTCCTCCGGCGAGGTGCTGCGATGCGCGAAATAGAGGCCGGTGAACCCGTTGCCGAGGTGCTCGAGCAGCCACGACGAGCCCTTCTCGGCGGCGACCGGCGCGTCGCTCGCCGGCGCGCCGGGGACCATGTCGCCGTGGAACGGATCGGAGTCGGGCGTGCTCAGGCTGGAGCTCGCGAGCACCGCAGGCACCGAGAGCCGCCCGCTGTTCACCATGCGCTGCGCGAAGGCGTACTGCTCGGCGAGCTGCAGCGTCGCGTCGCGGAACGTGCGGCTGACCGCGCCGCCCGGCGTGATGAACTCGAGCGCGCGCGTCGAGGCGCGGATGTCCTCGTCGGCCGCGAACACCCGCTCCTCCGAATAGGAGTCCATCAGGCGCTCCGGGGCGCGGCCGGCGAGCACGAGCGCGAGCTTCCAGCCGAGGTTGTCGGCGTCCTGGATGCCGGAGTTCGCGCCGCGCGCGCCGAACGGGGCGACCTGGTGGGCGGCGTCGCCGGCGAAGAGCACGCGGCCGTGGCGGAACGACGCCATGCGGCCGCACGCGAACGCGTACACGTCGACCGACGCGATCTCGAACTCGCGCTCGTCGCCGAGCATCGCCTTCACGCGTGCGGCCACGCTGTCGGGCTTGCGCTCCTCGTCCGCGTCGGCGTCCGGCCCGAGCTGGAACTCGATGCGCCACACGTCGTCGGCCTCGCGATGCAGCAGCACGGAGCGGTTCGGGTGGAACGGCGGATCGAACCAGAACCAGCGCTCGGAGGGGAACTCGGCTTTCATCACGACGTCCGCGGTCAGGAAGCGGTCGGCGGCCGCGCTGGTCTCGAGCGGGATCGCCAGCGCTTCGCGCACGGTGGAGCGCGCCCCGTCGGCCGCAACGAGCCACTCGCAGCTGACGGCATAGGGTCCGTCCGGCGTCTCGACGGTGAGCGTCACGCGATCGTCCGCGGCCTCGACGCCGGCAACTCGGTGCTGCCACCGCAGGTCGACCAGTTTCATCTCGCGCGCGCGGGCGATCAGCGTCTCCTCGAGGTGGTACTGCTGCAAGTTGACGAACGGCGGGCGTCGATGGTCTTCCTCGGCGGCCAGGTTGAAGCCGTAGATCTGCCGGTCGCGCAGGTACACCCTGCCGTGGCTCCACGAGACGCCGCGCCGGACGATCGCGTCGCCGCAGCCGAGGCGGTCGAGGATCTCGAGGGTGCGCTTGGCGTAGCTCACCGCGCGCGAGCCCGCGCTCACCTGCCGGTCCTGGTCGAGCACCACCGACCGCACGCCGCGGACCGCGAGATCGATCGCCGCGGCGAGGCCGACCGGGCCCGCGCCCGCGATGATCACCGGGTGATGCGCCGGCGCGGCGGCCGACTGGTCGGGCGAGGCCGCGTACTCGAGCTCGGCAGGCTTTTGGGTCTTCAGCATCGGATGGCGCGCGCCCGCCGCGCGGGGAGCTCAAAGCCTAGGGGCGCGCCAAAGTCGCTGTCAAGGCGAGGCGTCAAGGCGCGGCGATCCGGCGCGCGCCGCGCTGGACGCCGCGGCGCGCGGCCCGCCGCTCGAGCGCGAGGCCGATGCTCTCGTTCACCGCCAGCGCCGCGATCACGATCGCGCCGCCGGCGAGCGCCAGCGCGCTCGGCGTCTCGCCCCGCGAGAGCCACACCCACAGCGGCCCGAAGATGACCTCGAGCAGCGACAGCAGCCCGACCTCGGCGGCCGAGAGCCGCGGCACGGCAATCATCACGTAGAGAATGCCCGGGACGCCGAGCTGGAACACGCCCAGGGTCGCGAACAGCGCGAGATCCGTGCCGCCCGCGCTGAACGGGTAGGCGAGCGGAGAGGTGACGAGCATCGAGAGCAGCCCGCCGAGCGCGAGCGCCGCGATGAAGTCGACCCGGCCGCCGCCGCGCTTGACCGCGACGTAGTTGGCCGCCGCCGCGAGCGGCACCGCGGCCGCGATCAGGCTGCCCTCCAGGTTGCCGGTGTTGAGTGCGTCGCCGAACATCACGCCGATGCCGAGCGCCGCGGCCGCCATCGCGAGCCAGGTGCGCGGCGGGACCCGCTCGCGCAGGAACAGCCAGCCGGCCGCCGCGGTGCAGAACGGCAGGACGCCCATGATGAACAGCGTGTTCGCGACCGTCGTGCGCGTGAGCGCGAGCATGAAGCAGGTGAACATCACCGCCCACGCGACACCGGAGACGAGCCCCGGCCAGCCCATCGCCGCCACGCGCCGGAGCGCGTCCGCGCGGTGGCGCGCCGCGAGCACCGCGACGATGAACGCGGCGAGGAACCCCGAGCGCCAGAACGTCACCTCCCAGCCGTTCGCGACCGACGACTCGCGCGTGAGCAGGCCCGCGATGCTCCACAGAAGCGCGCACAGCACCATCGTCGCGATGCCGGTCTTGTGCTGCGCGGGTGTCGGGGTGGGCGGGGTCATTGCGCGGCGCAAAAGCCGCGATGATACGCCACGCCGCGCGGCGGGCGCGCGGCCGCGGGAACGATCGCATCAGCGCTCCCGCTGAACGGCGACGTCGCCGGCGGCGGCCGCGTCCGCGGCGAGCGCCGGCAGCGCGCGCACGCGCTCGTAGATCGGCGCGAAGTCGGGCGCGGTCGAGGCGAAGAGCTCGTCGAAGCTCTCGATGACGAAGTAGGTGTCCTGGTAGCGATCGATGCGGTACTCGGTCCGCATGATGCGCTCGAGGTCGAAGCGCACGCGGCGCGGCGCCGGATCGTCGATCGCGTAGCGGAGCTCGCCGCCCGAGGACAGGATGCCGGCGCCGTATGCACGCAGTCCGCCGCCGGAACCCGCCGCCCCGCGAACCAGCCCGAACTCCACGGTGTACCAGTAGAGCCGCGCAAGCAACGCCAGCGCGTCGAGCCGCTCGGCCTTCAGCCCGCCGGCGCCGTAGGCCTGCAGATAGTCGGCGAACACGGGGTCGAAGAGCAGCGGCACGTGGCCGAAGAAGTCGTGAAACACGTCGGGCTCGACGATGTAGTCGAATTCCCCGGGCGTTCGCAGCCACACCGTGACCGGGAAGCGCCGGTTCGCGAGGTGCTCGAAGAACACGCGGTCGGGCACCAGACCGGGCACCGCGACGATCTCCCAGCCGGTCGCCGCGCGCAGCGCGCGCGACACGCGGTCGAAGCGCGGGATCTCGTGCGCGGCGTCGAGCCGCGCGAGGCTCCGGTTGAACTCCTCGCAGGCGCAGCGCGGCACCAGGCGCGACTGGCGCTCGTAGAGTCGCCGGTAGAGCGCGTGCTCGGCCGCGCTGTAGCGCTCCCAGCGCTGGTCGACGACGAAATCCGGGCCGATGCCGGAGTAGTCGCCGCGCAGACGGGCGTGCGGGCCCGCGTGCGGCGGCGCGAGCGCGTCGGCGTCGTTTCCGCCCATGGCCGTCTCCCGGGGCGCGCCGCCTACGCCGAGGGCGCGAGCACGCCGCGGCGCATCTGGTCGAGCTCGATCGACTCGAAGAGCGCCTTGAAGTTGCCCTCGCCGAAGCCCTCGTCGCCCTTGCGCTGGATGATCTCGAAGAAAATCGGGCCGATCACGGTCTTGGTGAAGATCTGCAGCAGCAGCCCGCCGCCCTGCGGCGCGCCGTCGACGAGCACGCGGTTGCGCCGGATGCGCGCGAGATCCTCGCCGTGGCCGGGCAGGCGCTTGTCGACGAGCTCGTAGTAGGTGTCCGGCGTGTCGAGGAACCCGACGCCGCGCGCGCGCATCGCCTCGACCGTCGCGTGGATGTCGTCTGTCGCGAGTGCGATGTGCTGGATGCCCTCGCCGTGGTACTGGTCGAGGTACTCCTGGATCTGGCCCGCGCGCTCGACACCCTCCTCGTTGATCGGGATGCGGATCTTCCCGCACGGCGAGGTCATCGCCTTCGACTTCACGCCGGTCACCTTGCCCTCGATGTCGAAGTAGCGGATCTCGCGGAAGCCGAACAGGCGCTCGTAGAAGTCGGCCCACTCCTTCATGCGGCCGCGGTGCACGTTGTGGGTCAGATGGTCGACGAGCGTCAGGCCGCAGCCGCGCGGCGCGGCCTCGGCGCCGGGCAGCGGAGCGAAGTCGACGTCGTAGATGTCGATGTCGCCGATGCCGCCCGGCGCCGCGCGGTCCTTGCCGCGCCAGCGGTCGACGAAATAGATCAGCGAGTCGCCGATGCCCTTGATCGCCGGGATGTTGAGCTCCATCGGTCCGCTCTTGGAGTCGAAGCCCCAGGCGCCGAGCTCGAGCGCGCGGCGGTACGCGCGGGCCGCGTCGTGCACCCGGAACGCGATCGCGCAGATCGACGGGCCGTGCAGCCGCGCGAAGCGCTGGGCGAAGCTGTCGGGCTCGGCGTTCACGATGAAGTTGACGCCGCCCTGGCGGTAGAGCGTGACGTTCTTGTGCCGGTGCCGGGCGACCGCCCGGAAGCCCATCGTCTCGAACAGGGCGCCGATTGCCCGTGGATCGGGCGCGGCGTACTCGACGAACTCGAATCCGTCCGTGCCCATGGGGTTGTCCCACTGCGCAGTGCTCATGTGTCTCCTCGTCTTGCGGGCGGCCGCCCGCCGCTTGTTGTTCTGGGCGTCATGGTAGGGAGATGCGGACGGCAGATGGTTGCGAATCCGCCCCGATCCAGCGCAATACGAGCAATAATATTGCTTTCAGGTGGGCAAAGCAGAGGTGAATATGGCTCAGATCCGGCTCGATCGCACCGACCGCCGGCTGCTCGACCTGCTGCAGACCGACGGGCGCCTCTCGAACGTCGAGCTCGCCGAGAAGGTGGCGCTGTCGCCGTCGCCGTGCCTGCGGCGGGTGCGGGCGCTCGAGGAGGCTGGCGTCATCCGGCAGTACGTGGCGCTGCTCGATCCGGCCAAGGTCGGGCTCGACCTGCTCGCCTACGTCAGCGTGAAGCTCGAGAAGCGCGGCAAGATGCCGATCGACGCGTTCACCCAGGCGGTGCGCGGGTGGCCCGAAGTCGTGGCCTGCTACGCGATGACGGGCGAGATGGACTACCTGCTGCGCGTGCAGGTCGCCGATCTCGAGCACTACTCGCGGTTCGTGATGGATGCGCTGCTGAAGCAGCCGGGCGTGCTCGACGTGCGCTCGAACTTCGTGCTCGAGCGCATCAAGGACACGACCGCTCTGCCGCTCGATCAGGTGGGCTGACAGCGGGATCGAGAGGCGGGTCGACAGGCGCAGGCGCGCTGGCCGCCACCGCCGCGTGCACGGCGTCGAGCTGCGGGTCGCGGATGCCATGGCGCGCGAGCCCCTCGCGGGTGTGCCGCAGGTAGTCCGCCGACGAGCCGATCAGGCCGCTCGCGGCGGCGATCGCGCGCACGACCGTCTCGAACGGCAGCCGGCCGGCGTAGCCTGCGTGCGCGCGGTTCACGACGAAGGCGAGCGCCGGGAACCCGCCGGAGTCGCAGCGCGCGCGGAGCCAGCGCGGCACGTACGCGCCGGTCACCATCTCGCGGCACCACAGGAGGCGGAGCTCTTCGGGCGCGCTCGCCGCCGCGAGCCGGTAGGCGACGCCGTGGCAGCATCCGCCGCGGTCGAGGCCGAGGACGAGCCCGGGCGCCTCCGGCGTGCCGCGCCCGACGACCGACCACAGGCAGAACCGGCGGTGGAAGCCGTGCAGCGTCGCGCGGCGGCGCTCGACGTAGTGGAACAGCGGATTCCAGACGAGCGACCCGTAGCCGAACACCCAGACGTCGCCGCCGTGCGTGCGCGCCGCCAGCACGCCGGCGATCGAGTCCTCGAATTCCTGATCGGTGAGCGGGCGCGGCCCCTTGCCGCCCCCGGCGAAGAGCCTGCGGATCCGTCCGGTCTTCAGGTCCTCGCGGGTGATCGTCATCGGCGCAGGAGCGGTGCGTCCCGCGCGAATCATAGCCCGCCGCGACGCGGGGCGATGCCGCCCGCGAGCCCGGGTCGGGGCCGGCTCGAGCTAGCCCGGGTTTCTCACAGGGGATCGAGATGATGGCGAGGCGCCCGCGCGGGTCGGCGCGCAAGCGCCGACGTTGCGAGCGAGCTTGGGCTCGGCGGCCCGGGGCAATACCGGGCGTATTGCCCCGGGCCGGCATGCCCAAGATCGCCGCAGCGCGCACGCCAGCGCTCGATCAGCCCGGCGCATGAAGCGCTTCGAACCGGACCCCTTCAACCCCCTGTTCAACCATGCCTTCCAGCGATAATCGGGGCGGCCCTGTGAGAAATCCGGGCTAGGCTTGCAGGTCCGCGCGGTGCGCGTGCGGCTCGGAGTCGCCGAGCGCGCGCTGCATCGCGGCGTCCACCCGGAGGAGGTTCGGATCGCGGATGCCGTGCGCGGCGAGGCCGTCGACGGTCTGGCGCAGGTAGTCGAGGCCGCTGCCGATCCGTCCGTGTGCGCGGCGCAGGATCTCGACGATGCGCTCGGCCGGCAGCCGTCCGGCATAGCCGGGGCGCGCGCGGTTCACGACGAATGCGAGCGCGCGAAAGGACCGGTCCCCGTGCGTCGCATGGACCCACCGCGGCATGTAGGACCCGAGCAGCATTTCGCGCCGCCAGAGCAGGCGAAGCTCGCCCTCCGCGAGCGCGCCGGGGATCCGGTAGGCGACGCCCGTGCAGCGCCCGCCGCGGTCCAGCCCGAGCACCAGGCCCGGCTGCCCGGGCGTGCCGCGGTTCACGCGCGACCAGAGGCAGAAGCTCCGGTGGTAGCCGTGCACCGTGACGACGCACCGCTCGTCGTAATCGAGCACCGGGTTCCAGACGAGCGAGCCGTAGGCGAAGAGCCACACGTCCGGCTGCCGGTGCGGCGAGACGAGCGCCGCCTGCAGCGACGCCTCGAGCGCCTCGATCGACAGCACCTGCGCGGCGAGCGGGCCGGCGAGCAGGGTCTCGCGCAGGACGTCGTTCTCGAGGTCGAGCCGCGTCAGCTGCGACGGCGGGATGGACTCGCGCGCCGGCCCGGCGGCCCGGCTCGCGCTCGGCGGCGTCTTCACTCGTCGCTGCGCAGGATCTGGAAGGTGCCGCTCGCGCGCGCGATCCGCCGGCTGCCGCGCCAGACGAAGCAGTTGACGAACGCGACGCGCTTGCCGGGCTGCATGACGTCGACGCGCGCCTCGATCCAGTCGCCGACGCCCCCGTTGCCGGCGAAGTCGACCGAGAGGTTGACCGTGACGACCTTGCGCGGCGCGCCGGTGGCGAGGCTCGCCGCGTGACCCATCGCGAAGTCGGCCAGCGTGCAGATCATGCCACCGTGCACGATGCCGCGGCGGTTCTTGTGCTTCTCGGCGACGACGAAGCCGATCGCGTGGTGGACGTCGTCGCGCTTCTCGTAGAGCGGGCCGACGAGCTCGTGGAACGGGCTGGTGACGCCGAGCAGCTCGAATCCGCCGGGGATCGCGCTCACGCCGCGGCCCGCCTCAGGCGGCCACCCGCTTCGGCGCCGCGGCCGCGGCTTCCAGCCGCGCGAGAAGCTCGGCTTCCTTCGCCTTCGTCCGCTCGAGGTGCCGCGCCTTGACCGGCCCGAAGCCGCGGATCTCCTCGGGGAGGCTCGCGATCGCGACCGCGGTCGCGTGCGTGTCCCGGTTCAGGTGCGCGAGCAGCGTCTCGACGGTGCGCTCGTACTCGGCGACGAGCTGGCGCTCCCGGCGCCGCTCGGCGCCGTAGCCGAAGAGGTCGAACGCAGTGCCGCGCAGCCACTTGAGCCGCGCCAGCACCTCGAACACCCCGATCACCCACGGGCCGTAGGCGCGCTTGCGTGGCTCGCCGGTGACCGGGTCGGGCCGGGCGAGGAGCGGCGGCGCGAGATGGAACCGCAGCCGGTAGTCGCCCTCGAACGCGGCCTCCAGCCGCTGCCGGAACTCGGGGCGCGTGTACAGGCGCGCGACCTCGTACTCGTCCTTGTAGGCGAGCAGCTTGAAGTAGCAGCGCGCGACCGCCTCGGCGAGCTTCGTGCCGCCGATACGGTCGGCCTCGGCCTGGCGGACGCGATCGACGAGCTTGCGGTAGCGCTCCGCGTACGCGGCGTCCTGGTAGTCGGTCAGGAACTCGACACGGCGTGCGATCACCTCGTCGATCCCGCGCGACAGGCGCTGCGACAGCGGCACGACCTCCGCCGGCGTCGCGACCTTCGCCACCGCGGCGGCGTCGTGGGCCGCGCGCCGTCCCCACTGGAACGACTTCCGGTTGGCGTCCACCGCCACGCCGTTCAGCTCGATCGCGCGCTCGATCGCCGCGGCCGACACCGGCACCAGTCCCTTCTGCCAGGCGTAGCCGAGCATGAAGAGGTTGGTCGCGATGGCATCGCCCATCAGCGCGGTCGCGAGGCGCGTGGCGTCGACGAAGTCGGCGCTGCCGCCGCCCACCGCTGCGGTGAGCTCGGCCTGCATGTCGCCCCCGGGGAATGTCCAGTCCGGGTTGCGCGTGAAGTCCGCGGTCGGCACCGCGGCGCTGTTGATCACGAGCCGCGTGCGCCCGGCCTGCATCTTCGCGAGCGCCTCGGGCGAGGCGGCGACGACCATGTCGCAGCCGAGCACGAGGTCGGCTTCGCCCGCCGCGATGCGCACGGCGTGGATGTCCTCCGGGCGGTTGCCGAAGCGCACGTGCGACATGACCGCGCCGTTCTTCTGCGCGAGCCCGGTCATGTCGAGCACCGTCACGCCCTTGCCCTCGAGATGCGCGGCCATGCCGAGCAGCGCGCCGATCGTCACGACGCCGGTGCCGCCGACCCCGGTGACCAGCACGCCGTAGGGCCGCTCGGTCGCCGGCAGCTGCGGCTCCGGCAGCGCGGGCCAGTCGTCGGCGCCGCCCGCGAGGGCCTTGCCGCGCCGCGGCTGGGCGCCTTCGAGCGTCACGAACGAGGGGCAGAAGCCCTTGACGCAGGAGAAGTCCTTGTTGCACGCCGACTGGTTGATGACGCGCTTGCGGCCGAACTCGGTCTCGAGCGGCTCCACCGCGACGCAGTTCGACTTGACGCCGCAGTCGCCGCAGCCCTCGCACACGAGCTCGTTGATGAACGCGCGCATGGCCGGGTCGGGGAACGTGCCGCGCTTGCGGCGGCGGCGCTTCTCGGCCGCGCAGGTCTGGTCGTACACGAGCACCGAGACGCCGGGGAACTCGCGCAGCTCGCGCTGGACGCGGTCGAGCTCGTCGCGGTGGCGGACCGGCACGGCCGGCGCGAGCGCGACGCCGCGGTACTTCTCCGGCTGGTCGGTCACGACGACGATCCGCTCGACGCCTTCGGCGGCCACCTGGCGCACGATGTCGGGCACCGAGAGCGGGCCGTCGACCTTCTGTCCGCCGGTCATCGCGACCGCGTCGTTGTAGAGGATCTTGTAGGTGATCGGCACCTTCGCGGCGACCGCCGCGCGGATCGCGAGGATGCCCGAGTGGTAGTAGGTGCCGTCGCCGAGGTTGGCGAAGATGTGCGAGGTCTCGGTGAACGGCGCCTGGCCGATCCACGCCACGCCCTCGCCGCCCATGTGGCTGAAGGTCGCCGTATTGCGGTCCATCCAGACCGCCATGAAGTGGCAGCCGATCCCGGCGGTGGCGCGGCTTCCCTCGGGCACGCGGGTCGACGTGTTGTGCGGGCAGCCCGAGCAGAAGTAGGGGATGCGCTGCGTCGTCACGCGCGGCCTGGCGAGGGCCTGCTCCTTCGCCTCGAGGAAGGCGAGGCGCGCCTTGATGCGGTCGGAGGTGTAGAAGCGCGCGATGCGCGAGGCGATCGCGCGGGCGATCACCGCCGGCGAGAGCTCGGAGGCGGCCGGCAGCAGCCACTCGCCGTGCGGCAGCGCCCACTCGCCCTTCTCGTCGAACTTGCCGATCACGCGCGGGCGGACGTCCTCGCGGAAGTTGTACAGCTCCTCCTTGAGCTGGTACTCGAGGAACTGGCGCTTCTCCTCGACCACCAGGATCTCCTCGAGGCCCTGCGCGAACCGGCGCACGCCCTCGCTCTCGAGCGGCCAGATCATGCCGCACTTGTAGAGCCGGATGCCGATCTCGGCGGCGAGCCGCTCGTCGATGCCGAGATCTTCGAGCGCCTGGCGCACGTCCATGTACGCCTTGCCCGAGGTGATGATCCCGAGGCGCGGCCGCGGGCTGTCGATGACCACGCGGTTCAGCCCGTTCGCGCGGCAGTAGGCGAGCGCGGCGTAGAGCTTGTGGTGCAGCAGGCGCTCCTCCTGCACGAGGAACGGATCGGGCCAGCGGATGTTCAGGCCGTCGGGCGGCAGCACGACGCCGGTCGGCAGCTCGACCCGCACCCGGTCGGGATCGACGTACACCGATGCCGAGCTCTCGACCACGTCGGTGACGCACTTGAAGCCGACCCAGCAGCCGGAATAGCGCGACATCGCGAACCCGTGCACGCCGAGGTCGAGGTAGTCCTGCACCGACGCCGGGTAGAGCAGCGGCATCATGACCGCCTTGAAGACGTGATCGGTCTGGTGCGGCAGCGTCGAGGACTTCGCGGCGTGGTCGTCGCCGGCGAGCGCGAGCACGCCGCCGTGCCGCGACGTGCCGGCCGCGTTCGCGTGGCGGAACACGTCGCCGCAGCGGTCGACGCCGGGGCCCTTGCCGTACCACATGCCGAATACGCCGTCGTACTTCGCGCCCGCGAACAGATTGACCTGCTGCGTGCCCCAGATCGCGGTCGCGGCGAGATCCTCGTTCACGCCCGGCCGGAAGACGATGTGGTGCTGCTCGAGATGCTTGCCGGCGGCGGCGAGCGCCTGGTCGAGCCCGCCGAGCGGCGAGCCGCGGTAGCCGGACACGAAGCCGGCGGTGTTCAGACCCGCGCGCGCGTCGCGCTCGCGTTGAAGCATCGCCAGGCGAACGAGCGCCTGGATGCCGGTCAGGTAGACCCGGCCGCGCTCGAGCCGGTACTTGTCGTCGAGCGTGACGTCCGCGAGCGCCGGGCGCGCGCGGTCGGTGTCGGCAACGGCTGACATGCTGTCTCCTCGATCTCGTGGAT
Organism: Burkholderiales bacterium; assembly: GCA_023383795.1. GTDB lineage: Bacteria > Pseudomonadota > Gammaproteobacteria > Burkholderiales > SG8-39 > JAABRB01. The sequence continues at coordinate 15,437 of JAHDYJ010000089.1, forward strand.
CCGCTGGTGTGGATCCGGCTGCGTTGGATCCCATCCCCGCCGCGCCTCGTGGATGCGACGGGACCGTCCGCCGGCGGCGGGATTGTGTCCCGCACCGGGCCTGCGTCGTTGCAGAAGCGCCGCCATTCTAACCGCTCGCACCGCGCGGCCGCCGTCGCGGCGACCGGTCGCCTCACTCGGGGCCGGGGTTTCTCACGCCGCGCTTGGCGAAGTACTGCTGGTGCTCGTCGATCGCGGGGAAGAACTCGCCCGCCTGCACGATCTCGGTCATCACGGGCCGCGTGACGCGCCCGGACTTGGCGAGCACCTTGCGCGCGCGCTCCGCCGCGGCCTTCTGCTCCGGGGTGTGGGCGAAGATCGCCGAGCGGTACTGCGAACCGACGTGCACCCCCTGCCGGTTGAGCTGCGTCGGGTCGTGGCACGCCCAGAATGCATCGAGCAGCGTCTCGTAGCTCACCGCATCCGAGTCGTAGGTGACCTCGACCGCCTCGGCGTGGCCGGTGGTGTCGGTCTGCACCTCGTCGTGCGTCGGATTGCGGGTGTGCCCGCCGGTGTAGCCGACGCGCGTCGACACCACTCCGGGGATCTTCCCGAGCGCATGCTCGGCGGCGTGGAAGTCGCCGGCGCCGAACGTCGCCTTCTGCAGTGCCATTTTTCCGCTCCTCTGCCGCGTTTCGGAAAGACAACGCCGATACGTTCTAGACCGGCGCACGGCCCTCAGGTTCAAGCAGCCACGCGCGCAGCGCGGCGCCGGTCTCGGCGGGACGCTCGAGCGTGCTCAAGTGCCCGCACCGCTCGATCACCCGCAGGCGCGCGCCGGGAATCGCGCGCGCGATCTCCTCGCTGCCGGCGAGCGGCGTGGCGCGGTCCTCGCGCCCGCACAGGACCAGCGTCGGGCACCGGTACCCGGGCAGGTCCGGCCGGCTGTCCGGGCGTCCGATGATCGCCTGCTCCTGCCGTGCGAACGCTTCCGGCCCGACGTTGAGCGCCATCCGGCGGCCGATCGCCGCCAGATCGCCGTCGCGGCGCTCCGGCGGCAGATAGAGGCCGAGCAGCTCGTCCGCGACCGCCGCGAACTCGCCGCGCGCGGCCCGCGCGACGAGCGCGCGCCGCGCCGCCGACTGCTCGGGCGTGTCCGGAGTCGCGCGGGTGTCGAGCAGCGCGAGCCGCGTCACGCGCTCCGGGGCCTGGCGCATCAGCTCGAAGCAGACGAAACCGCCCATCGAGAGCCCGGCGAGCGCGAAGCGTTCGGCCGGCGCCTCGGCGAGGATCGCCCGCGCGATCGCCGCCATCGAGTCGTGCCGGGTGTGGTCGGCGACCCAGGCGTCGGCCACTTCGGCGAGGTGCGCGATCTGCGGCTCCCAGAGCAGCCGATCGCACAGCAGCCCGGGGACGAGCACCAGCGGGACGCGCATGCCGTCGCGCTCAGGGGCGGCGCCGCCCGGCGCGGCGGCGGATCAGCTCTGGAGAGCGGCCCACAGCTCGCGGTCGCGCTCGGCGGTCCAGATGCGCGGATGGTCGATGCCGCTCGCCTCGTCGTACGCGCGCGCGACGTCGAACGGGATGCAGTGCTCGTAGATGACGGCCCGCCCGAACTCCGGGTCCATGCGCGCGCGCGTCGCGCGGTAGACCTCGGCGAGCGACCGGCCCGCCGCGACGCCGGCGCGGGCGGCGTCGTAGAGAGCGGTCACGAAGCCGCGGGTGAACGCGATCGCCTGCTCGCACTCCCGCGGCGTCGCGAGCGCCGGTCCGCGTCCCGGCACTAGCCGCGCGGGCGCGAGCGAGCGCAGATGCTCGAGCGTGCGCGGCCAGTCGGCGAGATGCGCGTCGCCCGCGTAGACCGCGGCGCCGGACTCGACGAGGTCGCCGGCGAAGAGCACCCGCTCGCCCGGCAGCCAGACGATCGTGTCTCCTTGGGTATGGCCGCGCCCGGGGTGAATGATCCGCACCTCGAGGCGCCCGAGCCACAGCGTCATCTCGGTCGCGAACGTGAGCGTGGGCCAGGTGAGGCCGGGGATCGACTCGACGGCCCGGAAGAGGCGCGGGAACCGCTCGATCTCGCTCCGCATGTCCTGGGCGCCCCGCTCGCGGATCAGCTCGAGAGTCGCCTGGCTCGCGATGACCTCCTGCGCCCGGAACGCGGACGCGCCGAGCACCCGCACCGCGTGATAGTGGGACAGCACAACGTACCGGATCGGCTTGTCGGTCACCGCCCGCACGCGGCGGATCACGTCCTCGGCCATCGCCGGGGTGGCCTGGGCGTCGACGATCAGGACCGCGTCGTCCCCGACGACGACCCCCGTGTTCGGGTCGCCCTCGGCCGTGTACGCGTAGGCGTGCTCCGACAGCCGCGAGAACGTGACGGCCTTGTCGGCGAGGTCGGCCTGGGAGGCGAAACCCTTGACGGTCATGGGCCGATCGGCGGGCGTTCGGGCGAGCGCGGCGGAGGCGGGACGGGCTTGATTCTAAATGGCACCGCACCCTGCAGGGCGTGGTCGCGCGGCCGATCGGCGCCCGGCCGCGTGTGCGGCCGCCCGCCGGCGCGCGGCCGATGCTGCGATGCCGCATCCGGACCGCCGCACTGACGGCGGTTTGACAGTCGTCTGAAAAACCAGCACAATTTCACGTTTCGCTGGGAGGGGTTCCCGAGCGGTCAAAGGGAGCAGACTGTAAATCTGCCGGCACTGCCTTCGAAGGTTCGAATCCTTCCCCCTCCACCACAGATCCGCGGCGGCGGACGGAGCGGACGTGGCGGCGGACGACGGGCGGCGAAACGGTACTGGTACTGAACGGAACGAACGGGGAAGCGGCGCGGAAGGATTCGAGCGCGGGCAAGCAAGGGCGGCGACGGCAGCGCGGGTGTAGCTCAATGGTAGAGCAGAAGCCTTCCAAGCTTACGACGAGGGTTCG
>JAHDYJ010000090.1:0-14474 GCA_023383795.1 Burkholderiales bacterium
TCGAGCACGACGATGCGGTCGGCGCGCTCGATCGTCGAGAGGCGGTGCGCGATCACGAGCGTGGTGCGGCCGCGCATCAGCTCCTCGAGCGCCGCCTGCACGTGGCGCTCGGACTCGCTGTCGAGCGCCGAGGTGGCCTCGTCGAGGATCAGCACCGGCGCATCCTTCAGGAACGCGCGCGCGATCGCGATGCGCTGGCGCTGCCCGCCGGAGAGGCGCGCGCCGTGCTCGCCGACGTACGTCGCGAGCCCCTGCGGCATCTCGCGGATGAAGATCATCGCGTGCGCGGCCTCGGCGGCCGCGACGATCTCCTCCTCGGTCGCGCCGCCCTGCCGGCCGTACGCGATGTTGGCCGCGACCGTGTCGTCGAAGAGCAGGATGTCCTGGCTGACGAACGCGATGTTGGCGCGCAACGACGCGAGCGTCGCCTCGGCAATGTCGATCCCGTCGAGCAGGATCCTTCCGCCGCCGACGGGGTAGAAGCGCGGCAGCAGGTTGACGAAGGTGCTCTTGCCGCTGCCCGAGAGCCCGACGAGGGCGACCGTCTCGCCCGGCGCGATCCTGAGCGACACGCCGTCGAGCGCGGGAAGCTTGCCGGTCGGGTAGGTGAACCGCACGTCGCGGTACTCGATCTCTCCGCGCGCGCGGCCCATGTCGCGCGTCCCGGTGTCGCGCTCCGGCTGCTGGTCGATCAGCCCGAACACCGACTCCGCCGCGGCGAGGCCGCGCTGCAGCGTCTCGCTCACCGCGGTGAGGCGCTTGATGGGCCCGAGCAGGATCATCAGCCCGGCGAGGAACGACATCAGCGTGCCGATCGTCGTCTCGTTGCGCAGCGCCTCCTGCGCCACGTAGTAGACGGTGCCGGCGATCGCGAGCGAGCCGACGAACTGGGTCACCGGCACGATGGCCCCGCCGGCCGCGGCGCTCTTCATCAGCAGCCGGCGCACCCTGTTCGCGCCCTCGCCGAAGCGCCGCGCCTCGTACGCCTGCCCGCCGAAGACCTTGATCACGCGCTGGCCGCCGACCGCCTCCTCGACGATGTGGGTGAGATCGCCGACGGCGCCGAGCTCGGAGCGGCTCACCGCGCGCAGCCGGCGCGCGAAGCGCGACACAATCGCGCCGATCACCGGTCCGACGACCATGATGATCAGCGTGAGCTTCCAGTCGAGGTACAGCAGCCAGGCGACGAGCCCGATCGCGGCCAGCGTGTCCTTGATGAGCACGTTCACCGCCGTCGTCGCGGCGCCGGTCACGTTGCCGACGTCGTAGGTGAACTTCGAGACGATGCTGCCCGTCGTCGTGGCGTCGTAGAACGCGCTCGGCAGCCTGAGCAGGCTGCCGAACATCTGCTGGCGCAGGTCGGTCACCACCCGGTTCGCGACCCAGGCGCCGAGATAGGTGGCCGCGAACGCCCCGGCGCCGCGCAGGAAGAAGAGCCCGACGATGACGAGCGGCATCCAGCGGATGAGGTCCGGATCCTTCTCGACGAACGTGCCGTCGAGCAGCGGCTTCACCAGCGCCGCGAACGCGGGCTCAGTCGCTGCGACCACCGTCATGGCGACCACCGAGGCGGCGAATATCCGCCAGTACGGCTTCACATAGCCGAGCAGCCGCAGGTAGAGCCTGGCGCTCTCGGCGCGGGACGAGGTCATCGGCGGATTCTACCGCGCCCCTCTGGCCACAGAGACACAGAGGCCACGGAGAATCGAACAATGCTCCGCGTCTCCGTGGCAAGCCACTCCTCAGTCGCGCGTCCGTGCCCTGTCGACGAGGCCGCACAGGGTCGCCGCCCCTTCGGCGAGGCGCGGCCCCATTCGGTTCGCGAGCGAGCTGTCGATGAAGTACACGTGGCCCGCCTGCACCGCGGCGAGCGGCGCGAAGCGCTGCCGCCAGCGTGCGGCGGCCGACGCCTCGCTGCCGAGGAACGTGCTCACGACGATGGCGTCGGGCGCGCGCGCGTAGAGCTGCTCGGCGGACACCGGAAACGCGAAGCCCTGCGCCAGCTCGAACACGTTGCGCGCGCCGCAGGTCGCGAGCACGTCGGAGACGAGATGCGTGCCGCCGATCGTCATCAGCGGCTCGTGCCAGATCTCGTAGAAGACGCGCACCGTGGGGCGCGCCGCGTACCGCGCGCGCAGCTCCGTGACGGCCCGCTCGAACGCGAGCGCCGACGCCTCCGCCTCGGAAGGATCGCCGGCGAGCCGGCCGATCGTCCGCACGAGGCGCGGCACGTCCGCCAGGCGCCGCGCCTCGGTGGCGAACACCGGGACGCCGAGCCGCTCGAGGCGCTCGAGGTCGCTCGGGCGGTTGCCGCTCACCCAGGCGAGCGCGAGATCGACCTTCAGCCGCACGATCGCCTCGAAGTCGGTCCGCCCGCTCGCCGAGACCTGCGGCAGGCGGGTCGCGGCCGGCGGATAGTCGGTGAACATGCTGACGCCGACGATCCGGTCTCCCGCGCCCGCCGCGAACGCGATCTCGGCGAGGTTCGGCGCGAGCGTCACGATGCGCGCGGGCGGCTGCTCGAGCACGAGCTTGCGGCCGCGGTCGTCGACGAGCTCGAGCGCGGCCGCGGACGTGGCGAGCCCCGCGAGCAGCAACAGCGCGGCGCCCCGCGCGCACCAGCAGGCGCCCTCGGCCTCCCGCTTGCGTGGGAATGACGCTGTGCGGGGGCTCACTTGAACGCGTACTCCACCGTCGCGACGAACGTGCGCGGCCGGCTCGGATAGGCGTTGAACGTGTTCAGCGCGAGGCTGCGCACCGCGTAGCTGTAGTAGAACTTGTCGAGCGCGTTGAGCAGCGCGGCCGAAAGCTTCCAGTCGCCGATCCGGTGCGAGAGCTTGAGGTCGACGAGCGTGTAGCTCGGCATCTTGCGGCCGAAGTCGTTCGCCACGTCGTTGTCGTAGCGCTGGCTGCCGACGTACCGCGCGACCGCGGACACGAGCGTGCGCTCGGTCACGTTCCAGTTCGCGCCGAGCGTGCCGAGCACGCGCGGCACGAGCGGGACCTCGTTGCCGGCCACGTCGACGCCGCCGATCACGCCCTCGCGGAATTCGGCGCGGCGCAGCGCCAGGTTGGCGAAGAGCTCGAGCGACGGCATCGGCCGCCAGCCGCCCTCGAGCTCCACGCCGCGGCGTAGCGTCGGCGGCAGGTTGACGTTCTGGAACGTCGGCGCGAAGAAGTAGATCTCGTTGTTCAGCCGGTTCTGGTACGCCGCCGCGCGGGCGCGCACGCTGCCGGCGCGGTACTCGACGCCGAGCTCGACGTCGTGCGAGGTCTGCGGCTCGAGCGGCGCGACGCGCGAGGTGAAGCCGACGCCGCCGAACTGCTCGTAGATCTCGTCCACGCGCGCGACGCGGAAGCTCTGGCCGTAGCGGCCGTACACCTCCACCGGCTCGCCCACCCGCTGGCGCACCCCGATCTCGTACGCGCGCGGCGAGCGCTTCTGCGATGCGGAGGCCGGCCCGAGCGGGTTCGCGAAATCGGTCGCCTTCGTCTCGACGCGCTGCAGGCGCCCGCCGAGCGTGATCCGCGTTCCGGTGTCGAGCTGCGTGAAGTGCTGCGCGTACACGCCCTCGCTGCGCTGATCGGCATGCAGATCCACCGCGGGCATGCCGAGCATCGCCTGGCTCTGCGCCTGCCGCCGCCGGAAATCCCAGTCCGCGTAGTCGTAGCCGACGACGAGCGAGTGGCGCGCGCCGAACGCCGTGTACGGCAGCTTGAGCCGCGGCGTGAAGGTCCACGCGCCGGTGCGCGACTCGACGTACTGGTCGAAGAATCCGGCGAAGAGATAGTCGCCGAAGAACGCGCGGCGCTCGCTCTCGCGGTAGCCGAGGTCGGCCGCGAGCTGGCCGCCGCCGAGCGCGATCTCGCCGGTGACGAGCCCGCGCGCAGTCTCGCGCGCCGCCCAGTCGTCCGGCGTGCCGGTGCCCCACGGGTCGGTGGTGAGCTGGGCCTCGCTGCGCGGTCCGGGCAGGCGGAGGTTCTGCCGGTCGCCGCCCAGCTTGACGCCGAGCTGGCCGTTGCCGCCGAACCAGCGCAGATCGGCCTCGCCGTTGCCCAGCCGGACGCGGTTGTTCTCGCGCCAGTTGTCCGACTCGTAGTGATTCAGCGCGAGCGTGCCGCCGGCCTGCTCGCCGGCGATCGCGCTGGCGCCGCGGAGCTCGAAGGTGTCGAAGCGCCCGACGCTCGCCGCCACCGACCCGGAGCGCGTGCCGCGCCGCGGCGTGCGCGTGATGATGTTGATCGTGCCGCCGGTCGCGCCGCCGCCGTACAGCACGGCGCCGCTGCCGCGCATGATCTCGATGCGCTCGATCGACTCGAGCGGGATCGCCGACCAGGTCGGGTTGGAGAGGTCGATCTCGTCGAGCCGCCGGCCGTCGAGCAGGAGCAGCGTGTTCTGGTCGGCGGTGATGCCGAAGCCGCGGAGATCCACCTGCTGGTCGGGGCTCCCGGTGAGGTCGCGGATCGCCACGCCGGCCTGCTGCGCGAGGAGCTCGGGCAGCGTGCGCGCGGTGCTCGCCGCGATGTCGCCGGCGGAGATCACGGTCATCCCGACCGGCGCGTCGAGCCGGTCTTCCGGGAACCGCGTCGCGGTGACGGTCACCGTCTGCAGCACGGGCGGCCCGGCTTGCGCGAGCGGGCCCTGGCCGTGGGCGAGCGAAACGGATGCAAGAAAAGCGGACAGCAGAGAAACGAGGCTGCGCGCACGTCGCGCGCGATCGAGGCGGCACTGCATGATCCCCTCCCGTCCGGCGGGCGACCCCGCGCGCCGGCGACACGTTGACGGAAAGGGAAACGCGGGCTGGGGACGACTGCGCCCGGAGGACACCGCCACCCCGCGGCGTTTCCCGACCTCTCGCGCGAAGGCCGGTCTCCGGGCTCGCAAGCTGACGCCGCGCGTGTCTTCGCGGCGTCGACGGGCCCGCCTTCCCGCAGCCCCGGATCGATCCGTCCGGTTCGCCGCAGTGGCGATGCTGGTTGGCCCGTCTTGCGCTTGCCTACCGTTGCGGGGGCAGCTCAGGAATGGAACCTGATTCCCGTTTCACCCCGCCGCGAAAGGATTGCGGCGGAGCACCTCGAGCGAGCGTGCGGATTCTACACCGGGCGCGCGGGGCGCGACCGCGGCCCGGATCACATCAGAACGGCTCGATCCGCGCCGTGTAGCGGTGGACGATGAGCCGGTAGAGGCCGCCGGCGATCTGAACGTGGGCGGTCTCGGGGCGGCCAAGGTCGAGCGTCACGCCGCCGGCGGCGGACGTCACCGCGAAACCCAACCGGTCGTGCGCGATCAGGGCGTCCAGGATCGCCCGCAGCTCGGCTGCCGGCAAGGCCGCGCCCGTGTTGTCGATGAGCTCGCAGGGACGCCCTCGGCGGGTGACCCCACGCAGGCGCACGGCGTCCGGGCGGAGCGGCGCCCAGCCGGCGGCCTCGGCCTCGGCGGCAGGGTGGGGTGTGTCGCTCATCACGAAAATACGTGCAGAATCGCCGTTTACTCCTTGACCACGCTAAATTTTTCAAACTATATTGCCGCGATGGATCAAGCCCTGTCCGCGCTCGAGGACCGCGTCCGTCAGGTCGCGGAATTGTGCCAGCAGCTGCGGGCCGAGAACAGCGAGCTGCGCCAGCGCATGGCGCGTCTCACGAGCGAGAACAAGGCGCTCGCGGACCGGATCAACGGCGCCAAGAACCGCCTGCAGGGGCTGCTCGACCAGCTTCCAGAATGACCGACAAGTCGAAGGCCCTGGACGTCACCATCCTCGGGCGCTCCTACCGGGTGAGCTGTGCCGACGACGAGCGCGAGGCGCTGCTCGAGGCGGTGGACTACGTCGACCGCAAGATGAGCGAGATCAAGGCCGCAGGGCGCGTGAACAGCGTCGAGCGCATCGCGGTGATGGCCGCGCTCAACATCGCGCACGAGCTCCTCACGGCGAGGAATCCGGGCGATTTTGACACCGCCGAGGCTCAGCGTAGAATGGCCGCGATGCAAGCGACGCTCGAGCAGGCGCTCGCGCCGCAGGAGAAGCTGCTGTAGGCAGCTTCGTTCCGCGGCGCCTCCCGCCGCGGGTGAGCGCGTTGCACAGGGTTCCAATGTCCCCTGCGTTGTGCGTCAAGACCGTTTAAATTCTTGAACCAACGCAACCGCCAGGTCGCGGACCCGAGGCTGCTGTTGTGCGCGTCCCATCGTCGGACGTACCTGATGCGGCCGGAACGCGACCGCCTTGAACCGCAGGGTTCAAGATTCGCGGTCTAACGGCTTCTGCGGGGGGCGCCTACACGCGCGAAGCGCGGGCCTTGCCCGCGCTTCGCGCATTGGTGGAGAGCAACGGGTGAAGGGTCGGCGCGCTGCCGCGCGCCGCTGCACCGGTCACCGGTCCCCTCGTCACCCGTCACTCATGACCCATCCGCCCGCATGCGCTACTGGCTGATGAAATCCGAGCCGGACGAGTTCTCGATCGACGATCTCGCGGCCTCGCCCGGACGGCGCGCGCCCTGGTCGGGCGTGCGCAACTACCAGGCGCGCAACTACATGCGCGACGAGATGCGCCCGGGCGACCGCGTGCTCTTCTATCATTCGAGCTGTCCGGAGCCGGGCATCGCGGGAATCGCCGAGGTGGCGAGCGCGCCCTATCCGGACGAGACGCAGTTCGATCCGAAGAGCGAGTATCACGACCCGAAGGCGACCCGCGGCGCGCCACGCTGGGTGCAGGTCGACGTGAAGTTCGTGGCGAAGACGCCGCTCGTCGGCCTCGCCGAGCTGCGCCGGCACAAGAGCCTCGCCGGAATGGGGGTGCTCCAGCGCGGCAGCCGGCTGTCGATCACTCCGGTCACGAAGAAGGAGTGGGAGTACATCACCGAAAGACTGATGAGTGGATCGTGATGGGCGAAGCCTGATGGGTGGTCCGTGCGGAGGTCATCACCCATTACCCATCGCCCATCGCCCATCACCCATTACCCGATGCTCGAGAACGACACGCTCCTCCGCGCGCTCCTGCGCCAGCCGACGCCGCACACGCCGATCTGGCTGATGCGCCAGGCCGGGCGCTACCTGCCGGAGTACGCGGCCACGCGCGCGCGCGCCGGCAGCTTCCTCGCACTCGCCAAGAGCCCGGCGCTCGCCACGGAGGTGACGCTGCAGCCGCTCGAGCGCTTTCCGCTCGACGCCGCGATCCTTTTCTCGGACATCCTGACCATTCCCGACGCGATGGGGCTCGGGCTCTACTTCAGCGAGGGCGAGGGGCCGCGCTTCGAGCGCCCGCTGCGCGACGAGGCCGCGATCCGCGCGCTCGCCGCCCCCGACCCTGCCAGCGAGCTCAAGTACGTCCTCGACGCGGTCGCCCAGATCCGCGCGGCGCTCGCCGGGCGCGTCCCGCTCATCGGCTTCTCCGGCAGCCCCTTCACGCTCGCCTGCTACATGGTCGAGGGCGGCGGCAGCGACGACTTCCGCCTCGCGAAGAGCATGCTCTACGGCCGTCCCGAGCTCTTCCACCGCATCCTCGCGGTGAACGCGCAGGCGGTGGCCGACTATCTGAACGCACAGATCGCCGCCGGCGCCCAGGCGGTGATGATCTTCGACACCTGGGGCGGGATGCTCGCCGAGGCGGCCTACCACGAGTTTTCGCTCGCCTACCTGAAGCGCGTGGTGGGCCGGCTCGTGCGCAGCCGCGACGGCGCGCGCGTGCCGAGCATCGTGTTCACCAAGGGCGGCGGGCTCTGGCTGGAAGCGATCGCCGACTGCGGCTGCGACGCAGTCGGCGTCGACTGGACCATCGACATCGGCGCCGCACGGCGGCGGGTCGGCGACCGCGTGGCGCTGCAGGGCAACCTCGACCCGGTGGTCCTGTTCTCGCCGCCCGACGTGATCCGGCGCGAGGCGAGCCGGGTGCTCGAGTCGTTCGGACCCGGCGCCGGCCACGTCTTCAACCTGGGGCACGGCATCAGCCAGTTCACGCCGCCCGAGCACGTCGCCGCCCTGGTCGAGCACGTCCGGAGCGCGAGCCGAACGCTGCACGCGTGAACTAATTCACGCGTGCGCCCGGATCGCACAGGGTCTTGACTTATACACAATTTCGTGGAACGCCCCGTGGAACGGGCATCTCCGGGCGTCTCCCTGGGGATAGTTCGATAACTCGCTGTCTCTAAAGCATTTCCTGCTGCGCATAAAACGCGGGCGGAAACGAAAATGCCTTGCCGGAAGCCACGTTACGGTTTGGCGACGCCGATATGCACAGATTTGTCCACAGAAATTGTGCAGAACGCCGAAAGTACTTTCTGAACAAACCTCTTAGGCGAGCTTCTTGTGATCCTGTCTGAGGAACGGCGCACTCCCGTTCGGATCGGCAAGGAATAAGCGCAGGCAGGACCGATGAAGATCCTGCGCGTCGCACTCGACGTTCCGCTGCCGAAGCTCTTCGACTATCGCATCGAGCACGCGACCGAGCGCGAGATCGGGCGTCGCGTCGTGGTGCCGTTCGGCAACCGGCGCGTGGTCGGCATCGTCGCCGCCGTCGGCGACGCGAGCGAGGTGCCGCCGGACCGGCTCCGCGCGGTGCATGCGCTGCTCGACGACCTGCCGCCGCTGCCGCGCGATTGGCTGGCGCTCGCGCGGTTCGCGGCCGACTACTACCAGCGCCCGCTCGGCGAGGTCGTGCACGCCGCGCTCCCGCCGCGGCTGCGCCGCCCGGAGCCGCTGCCCGCCGTGCCCGAAGCCTTTGCGCTGACGGCGGACGGGCGCGCCGCGCTCGATGCCCTGCCCGCCCGCAGCCGCGCCAAGCGCGAGCTGCTGCAGCGCCTGGCCGAGGGCGGGCCGTCGCCCGCGGCGGAGATCGGCCGGTCGGCCGCGCTGCGCGAGTGCCGCGCGCGCGGCTGGGTCGCGCCGGTCCCGCTGCCGGCCGCGCCGGTCGCATTCGTCGAGCGCGAGGCGCTCACGCCGCCGCAGCGCGAGGCGGCCGCCGCGATCCGCGGCGCGCTGGGCGGCTACGCGCCGTTCCTGCTGCTCGGCGTCACCGGGAGCGGCAAGACCGAGGTGTACCTGCAGGTGATCGCGGCGGCCCTCGTACGCGGCGGCCAGGCGCTGGTGCTGGTGCCCGAGATCAATCTCACCCCGCAGCTCGAGCAGGAGGTCCGCGACCGGTTCCCGGGCGCGGCGGTCGCCACGCTGCACAGCGCGCTCGCCGAGAACGAGCGCGCGGCGGCGTGGCTCGCCGCGCACGCCGGGCGCACGCGCATCGTGCTCGGCACGCGGCTCGCCGTCTTCACGCCGCTGCCGCGGCTCGCCGTGCTGATCGTGGACGAGGAGCACGACGCCTCGTACAAGCAGCAGGAAGGCGTGCGCTACTCGGCGCGCGACCTCGCGGTCTACCGCGCCCACGCGGCCGGCATCCCGGTGGTGCTCGGCTCGGCCACGCCGTCGCTCGAGAGCTATGCCCATGCCCGCGCCGGCCGCTACCGGCTGCTCTCGCTGCCCGAGCGCGCGCGCGAGGCGGCGCGGCTGCCGACCGTGCGCCTGATCGACACCCGCAGCGAGCGCGTCGCCGACGGCGTGTCCGAAGCGCTCGCGGCGGCGATCGAGGCGCGCCTCGCCCGCGGGGAACAGTCGCTCGTCTTCCTGAACCGCCGCGGCTACGCGCCGGTGCTCGTCTGCAACGCGTGCGGCTGGACCGCCGAGTGCGTCCGGTGCTCGGCGCATCTCGTGGTGCATCTCGCCGAGCGCGCGCTTCGCTGCCATCACTGCGGCCACGCGGAGCCGGTGCCGCGCAGCTGCGTCCTCTGCGGCAACGTCGATCTCGTGCCGTTCGGACGCGGCACCCAGCGCGTGGAGGCGGCGCTCGCCGCGCGGTTCCCGGCCGCGCGCCTGCTGCGCATCGACAGCGACAGCACGCGGGCGAAGGGGCGCTGGGACGCGATGCGCAGCCAGATCCACGCCGGCGAGGCGGACCTCCTGGTGGGCACGCAGATCATGGCCAAAGGGCACGACTTCCCGCGGCTCACCCTGGTCGGGATCCTGAACGCGGACGCCGCGCTCCTCGCGGCCGACTACCGCGCGCCGGAGCGGCTGTTCGCGCAGCTCTACCAGGTAGCCGGCCGCGCGGGCCGCGCCGAGCTGCCCGGCGAGGTGCTCGTGCAGACGCGCTTCCCCCAGCACCCGCTGTACCGCGCGCTCGCGGCGCACGACTACGTGCGCTTCGCCGAGGCGCAGCTCGCCGAGCGCGAGCGCGCCGGCTTTCCGCCCTTCGCGTTCGAAGCGGTGCTGCGCGCCGAGAGCAAGGCGCTCGACCGCGCGCTCGCGTTCCTCGCCGACGCCGCCCGCGCCGTGCGCGTGCCGGCCGAGGTGACGCTCTACGATCCGGTGCCGATGAGCGTGGCGCGCATCGGCGGCTGGGCGCGCGCGCAGCTCCTCGCGCAGTCCGGCTCGCGGCGCGAGCTGCAGGCCTTCCTGCACGCGTGGTCGGCGGCGCTGCGCGAGCGGGCGCGCGAGCGCGGCGCCGCCGGGGTGCGATGGCACCTCGAAGTCGATCCGCTGGAGTTCTGACGCCGCCGGGCGCGCGTCACGCGCGCAGCAGCAGCTCGGCCTCGATCTCGACCGGGATCCGGAACGGCAGCTCGGCCATCCCGACGGCCGATCGCGCGTGCTGGCCGCGCTCGGGTCCGAAGACCTCCAGGATCAGGTCGGAGAAGCCGTTGATGACCGCCGGCTGGCGATCGAAGCCGGGCGCCGAGTTGACCATGCCGAACACGCGCCCCCAGCGCTCGATGCGCTCGAGGTCGCCGATCGCCCGCTTGACGCTGCCGAGCATGGCGAGCGCGGTTAGGCGCGCCGCCGCGTAGCCCTGCTCGAGGCTGACCTCGCCGCCCACCTTGCCGAGCGGCCGGGCGAGCGAGCCGTCGGCGTTAGTGGGCCCGTGCCCGGAGACGAACACCCGCGCGCCGACGACGTGCACCCACGCGAACGGCAGCTTCGCGCCCGGCGGCGCCTGCAGCGGCGCCGGGAGCACGAGCCCGAGCGCGGTCAATCGCTCCTCGACGGTCATCGACGCCTCACTTGCGCAGGAACCACAGGACGAGCGAGAGCACGATCGAGACGAGGAGCCCGGTCGTGACCGGAAAGTAGAACGTGAAGCCGTCCCGCTCGATGCGGATGTCGCCCGGCAGCCGGCCGAGCCCGAGCTTCGCCAGCCACGGCCAGGCGATGCCGATGACCACGAGGACCACTCCGACGGTGATCAGCCAGCGGGACACTTGCACCCGTCCGCACGCCCTCCGCCTTTCCGGAGGCGGGGGTCGCGCGCGACCCTACCTCTTCTTCTTCTTCGGCTGCACCGGCCGGTTGGTCTTGCGCGAGCGCGTATTGCCATGCGTGCCGCGGTAGATCTTGCCGCGGCGGGTGCGCACATCGCCTTTGCCCATCTCCTTGCCTCCGATCGAGTCCGTCACGCGCATTCTAGCGCGCGCGGCATTGCCGCTCAGCCGCGGCCGCGGACGAACTTGTTCGGCAGCAGCGCGCCGAGCGGCGCGACCTCGGGACCGTCCGCGCCCGGCACGATCACGCCCGCGTCCGGTGCGTAGTCGGAGAGCATCTCGCGGCAGATGCCGCACGGCGAGACCACGGCGCCGGATGCGTCGACCGCGACGACGCGCTCGACGGCCGTGTCGCCCGCCGCGGCCGCCATGCCGAGCGCGATCGCCTCGGCGCACACGCTGGCCCGGCCGACGTTGGTCCCCAGGTTCACCGCGGCGAACACCCGCCCGGAGCGCGTGCGCAGCGCGGCGCCGATGAAATGCACGCCCGGCGCGCCGCGCTCGCGCAGCACGGCCCGCGCGGCGGCGATCAGCTCGGCATCGGCCGGATCGGTCATGCGCGGACGCGCGCGCCGCTCATTTCTGCCAGGGTGCCCGCCAGACCGGCGGCGACGGCGCCACGCGCCGGATGTCCCGCGCCATGCGCAGCGCGTCCACCGCGCCGGCGTAGTAGCGGGCGACGATCCCGACCGGCCGGAACCCGAGCCGCTCGTAGAAGCGACGGGCGCCCGCGTTGTCGCGGCGCAGCTCGAGCTCGACGGCCTCGATGCCGGCGGCGAGCGCCGAGGCCTCGAGCCACGCGACCAGGCGGCGGCCGATGCCGTTGCGCTGGTAGCGCGCCCGCACCGCGAGCAGGTTGAGCCGCGCCCGCGCATCGCCGAAATGCATGATCGCGAACGCGATGACGCGCTCGGCGTCGCACGCCACGAGCGTCACCGTGTCGCGGTTCGCGATGCTGCGGGCGACCCGCTCCGGCGTCCACGACCAGGCGAGCCCGGTCTCGATCAGGTCGCGCGACATCGTGGCGATCGCGTGCGCGTCGCTCGCGGTGGCAAGGCGCAGAGTGATGTTCGTGGCGGGCATGCTGGCGCGCTGCGGCTTTCTTGTCGCCGTGCGGCGACAGGAATGATGCCGACAAAACAGCGGGTTGGCAAACCGCAGCCGGGCCCTGTCGTCGGTCGGAGACAGGACCGAAGCGGCGCCGGGCGCGAACGCGCTCGCCACGCCTCTCAAGAGCGCTCGGGCAGCGCGCAGGCACAAGCCTTGCAGTGAAGGAGCGCTCGTCCACCCCGAACCGAACCACTCCGGAGGAAGCATGTTACAGAGACAAGGCCTGTTCACCTCGCGCGACGAACGGCAGCGCCGCGAGTCGGCAAGCGCGCCGGCGGCGCCGCCCGCGGCTGGCCCCACCGAGACGACGGGTCGGACGAGCGAAAGCGCGCGCGCCGAGCAGGCGCGCGGCGCGGCGCCGACGCCGGCCCCGACCCCGGCCCCGGCGCGCACCGACGAGCAGGCGAAGAGCCGGCTCATCGTCGGGCCGGACATCAAGCTGAAGAGCGCCGAGATCACCGACTGCGACACGCTGGTCGTCGAGGGCCGCATCGAGGCGACGCTGGACGCGCGCGTCATGCAGATCGCCGAGACCGGCACGATCGTCGGCACCGTGAGCGTCGACATCGCCGAGGTGCGCGGCCACTTCGAAGGCGAGCTCACGGTGCGCAAGACGCTCGTGATCCACCCGACCGGCCGCGTGTCCGGCAAGATCCGCTACGGCAAGGTCGTGATCGAGGAAGGCGGCGAGATCACCGGCGAGATCGGCACGCTCGGCGCCGCGAAGCCGGCCGTCGCGCTCGCCGGCGGCCAGCGCACGGCCGAGAGCGCCTGAGCACCCCGCGGAGGGCGGCGCGCGGCGCGCGCCGGCCCTTCGGCGGCGGCGCCTGGGGACGCTCTGCGAAAGGATCGCCCTTCCCGCGGACGCGGGAATCCCGTGTTCCCCGCGATCGGCCCCGCTCCCCGATTGCCCCCTCGGGGACGGGTTTCGCGGGAATGACTTGCCGCTAGACGCCGACGCGCCCGCGCTGCATCGCGCGGATGAACCCGGCATTCGGGCAGAACGCCTCGAAGCCCTCGCCTCCGCCCGCCGCCAGGAAATGCGCGCAGCGGGTCGTTTCGGTGCACATCGCGCAGCGCCGCAGCGCGCGCCCTTCGGCCTCGGCGTACTGCAGGTCTCCGGCCGGCAGCCGGACGCCCTGGCGAGCGAACATGTGCGCCATCAGGCCCACATGATCGTCATGCATCACCGCCGACCACGCGCTGCGCGCGCGCCAGGCGATCAGGGCAACCAGGGCGATGGCGGTCGACGCGATCAGGATCAGACCCGGGTCGTAGCTCATGCGAACCTCCGTCTAGAACGAGTCCAGTCTGCGCCTGCGGCCCGTGCGGCTCTGTGACGTAGGCTAAAGGCGCGCCGGCCTGGGCGGGGCGCTCCGGTATAATCCCGCGCTTCCCATTGCGCCGCCGCCAGCGCGGCGCGGCGCGCGTCGTCCGTCATGTCGGCCGAGATCCGCTCCCACCTCACGCAGCTCTTCACCAACGCCCTCGCGAAGGTCGCGCCGCAGCAGCCGGCGACCATCGTCGACTTCGAGCGCCCGAAGCAGGCGGCGTACGGAGACTACTCGTGCGCCGCGGCGATGCAGCTCACCCGCACGCTCAAGCGCAAGCCGCAGCAGATCGCCGCCGAGCTCGTCGCCGCCGTGCCGCCGTCCGACTGGGTCGACCGCCTGGAGGTCGCGGGGCCCGGCTTCATCAACATCTACCTGCGCCCGGCCGCCAAGCAGAACATCGTGCGGACGATCCTCGCCGCCGGCGAGGCGTACGGCCGCACGAACCGGGGCCGCGGCCAGAAGGTGATCGTCGAGTTCGTGTCGGCCAACCCGACCGGTCCGCTCCACGTCGGCCACGGCCGGCAGGCCGCGCTCGGCGACGCGCTCGCCGCGCTGTTCGAGTCGCAAGGCTGGAGCGTGACGCGGGAGTTCTACTACAACGACGCCGGCCAGCAGATCGCCAACCTCGCGCTCTCGGTGCAGGCGCGCGCGCGCGAAGCGCGCGGGGAGAGCGCCGAGTTCCCGGAAGACGGCTACCGCGGCGAGTACATCCGCGAGATCGCGGCGAAGTACCTC
>JAHDYJ010000090.1:14496-18180 GCA_023383795.1 Burkholderiales bacterium
GCGGTACGGCGCTTCGCGGTGGCGGAGCTGCGCGCCGAGCAGGACGCCGACCTGCGCGCGTTCGGCGTCGTGTTCGACAACTACTTCCTCGAGTCCTCGCTCTACGACGACGGGCGCGTCGCCGCGACGGTGCGCGCGCTGGAGGCGGCCGGCAGGACCTACGAGCACGACGGCGCGCTGTGGCTGAAGACCACCGAGTACGGCGACGACAAGGACCGCGTGATGCGCAAGTCCGACGGCAGCTACACCTACTTCGTCCCCGACGTCGCCTATCACGTCACGAAGTGGAACCGCAGCTTCAAGCGCGCGGTGAACGTCCAGGGCTCCGACCATCACAGCACGGTGACGCGCGTGCGCGCGGGCCTGCAGGCGCTCGGCGCGGGGATCCCGCCCGGCTACCCCGACTACGTACTGCACAAGATGGTCACGGTGATGAAGGGCGGCGAGGAGGTCAGGATCTCCAAGCGCGCCGGCAGCTACGTCACGGTGCGCGACCTGATCGACGAGGTCGGGCGCGACGCGGTGCGCTTCTTCCTCGTCTCGCGCCGCGCGGACAGCGAGTTCGTGTTCGACGTCGACCTCGCCAAGTCGCAGTCCGAGGACAACCCGGTGTACTACGTGCAGTACGCGCACGCGCGCATCTCCTCGGTGCTCGAGCAGTGGCGGACGCAGCACCCGGACGATCCGCGCGACGCCGCGGCGGCCGATCTCGCCTCGGTCGACCTCGCCCCGCTCGAGCTCGCGCGCGAGCTGCGCCTGATGCAGCGTCTCGGCGATTATCCGGATGCGCTCGAGGCCGCCGCCCGCGAGCTCGCGCCGCACCAGATCGCGTTCTATCTGCGCGAATTGGCGGGCGAATTCCACAGTTACTATAATGCCGAGCGCATACTGGTGCCGGAGGCGCCGACGCGGCTCGCGCGCATCGCGCTCGTCGTGGCGGCGCGGCAGGTGCTGCGCAACGGGCTCGGCCTGCTCGGGGTAGGCGCCCCGGAGAAGATGTAGGGGTGATGAGAGACTACAAACCACGCGGCCGGCCGGCCCGCAGGAGCGCGGTAGGCGGCACGCTCGTCGGCATCTTCATCGGGCTCCTGCTCGGGCTCGCCATCGCGGCCGGCATCGCGGTCTTCATGGCGAAGACGCCGGCGCCGTTCGTCGACAAGACCGGGCAGGCGAGCCGCGGCGGCGCCGCCAGGACCGCGCCGAACCTCGCCGAGGCCAAGCCCCCCGCCGCGCCCAAGGCGCCGGAGAAGCCGCGCTTCGACTTCTACAAGATCCTGCCGGGGCAGGAGGAGCCGGTCAGCGAGCGCGAGCTGAAGGCCGCGGCCGCGAAGGACGGCGGCCGCGCGGGCGCGCTGCCGAAGGACACCTACTTCGTGCAGGCCGGGTCGTTCCAGAACCCGGCCGACGCCGACAACCTCAAGGCCAAGCTCGCGCTGCTCGGGCTGCAGGCGAGCGTCGAGCCGGCGAATCTGCCCGATCGAGGCACGTGGTACCGGGTCCGACTGGGACCTTATGCACGTTTGGACGAAATCGACCGCGTCCGCCAGACCCTCGCGCAGAACGGAGTGGACGCCACGCTGGTCAGAGTCAAGAACTGAGCCCGGAGACCCTGCATGCCGAAACGCCGCTTCCTCGCGCGTCGCCTCTTCGCCGGCGCCTTCCTCGCGCTCTGCCTCGCCGTCGCCGGCGCCCCGGCCGGCGCGCAGCAGTTCGCCGCGGGAGCCGACTACACCGTTCTCGACCCCGCCATCCCCACCGACAACGCCGCCAAGATCGAGGTCGTCGAGTTCTTCTGGTACGGCTGCCCGCACTGCTACGAGCTCGAGCCGCGGCTCGCGAAATGGGTGCAGACGCTGCCGAAGGACGCCGAGTTCCGGCGCGTGCCCGCCCCGTTCAACAACCAGTGGGCGATCGCGGGCCGCGTCTACTACACGATGGAATCGCTGGGCGTGGTCGAGAAGCTGCACACCGCGCTCTTCGACGCGATCCACAAGGACGGGCTGCGCATCACGAACGAGCGCGCGATGCTCGACTGGATGGGCCGGCAGGGCGTCGACACGCAGAAGTACTCGGCCGCGTACCGGTCCTTCGCCGTCGAGAGCAAGATGAAGCGGGCGGCGCAGCTCACCCAGGCCTCGCGCATCGACGGCGTGCCGGCGCTGATGGTGAACGGCAAATACGTCGTCAGCGCGCAGCAGGGCCAGACCCGCGAGCGCATGCTCGCCATCGCCGACCACCTGATCGCGCGCTCGCGGCAGAAATGAAAGTCTGCAGTCGGCGGTTGGCGGTCGGCGGTCGGCAGTAGGCCGCAGGGCTGCCGACTCTCTACTGCCCACTGTCCGCTGCCCACTCGCGCGGCATGCGCGCCGTCTTCATCACCGGCGCCTCGGGCGGCATCGGCGCGGCGCTCGCCCGCCACTACGCCGCGCGCGGCGCGGTCGTCGGCCTGATCGCGCGGCGCGCCGAGGGGATCGCGGCGCTCGCGGGCGAGCTCGGCGGCACGGTCTGGACCGGCGCCGGCGACGTCGCCGATGCGGCCTTCATGCGGCGGGCGGCCGACGCGTTCATGCAGGCGCACGGCGTGCCGGACCTCGTGGTCGCGAACGCCGGCATCTCGATCGGCACGCTCGGCGCCGCGGCCGAGGATCTCGCGGTGCTCGAGCGGATCCTGCGCACGAACGTGCTCGGCCTCGCGGCGACCGTGCAGCCGTTCGTCGAGCCGATGCGCGCGCGCCGCGCCGGCACGCTCGCCGGGATCGCGAGCGTCGCCGGCTTCCGCGGGCTGCCCGGGTCCGGGGCGTACTCGGCCTCAAAAGCCGCGGCGATCACCTGGCTCGAGAGCCTGCGCGCCGAGCTCGCCGGCTCCGGGGTCCGGGTGGTCACGGTGTGCCCGGGCTACATCGACACGCCGATGACGCGCGTCAATCGCTACCGCATGCCGTTTCTGCTCTCCGCCGGGGAGGGCGCGCGGCGCATCGCGCGCGCGATCGACGGCGGCCGCACCTTCGCAGTCGTGCCGTGGCAGATGGCGATCGCCTCGCTCGTCCTGCGCGGCATGCCGAACTGGCTCTACGACCGTCTCGCCGCGCGGGCGCCGCGCAAGCCCAGGGTAGGTGATGGGTAAAGGGGGATGGGCGATGGGTGATGATTGCGAAGGCTTCCGTTCTTTCGGCCTCCGGCCGCGCGCGCGTTACCTGGTGCCCGCGGGCTCCGCATCCATCACGCATCACCCTTTACCCATCACCCATTAACCCAATGGCTCCGTCGCCGCTCATCGACGCCGCCGGCCGGGCGCATGCGCCGGCGCGCGGCGCGGTGCGCATCGTGTCTCTGGTGCCCTCGATCACCGAGCTCCTGTGCGATCTCGGGCTCGCCGGGACGCTCGTCGGCCGCACCGGCTTCTGCGTCCACCCGCGCGCGACCCTCAGGCGCGTCCCGAAGGTCGGCGGCACGAAGGACGTCGACCTCGACAAGGTGCGCGCCCTCGCGCCGACGCACGTCATCGTGAACGTCGACGAGAACCGCCGCGAGACCGCGGCGGCGCTCGCCGCGTTCGTCCCGCACGTCGTGGTGACGCATCCGCTCGCGCCGCGCGACAACGTCGCGCTCTACCGGCTGCTCGGCGGCATCTTCGGGCGCGGGCGCGAGGCCGCGGCGCTCGAAGCGCGCTTCGAGACGGCGCTC